>CAZKQE010000102.1:0-8841 GCA_964554725.1 uncultured bacterium | reverse complement strand
GTGACGCTGGCGGGGCGGGCGGTCGTGTATCTCGAGGGCGTGATCACGGTCTAGGTCTCGTGCGCGGGGTCGCGGGGAGCTCACGGCCCGCGGGTGCGGGTGGACGGGGCTCCACGGGCGCTGGGAGGTCCGGGCCCGCACCCGCTGCGTCGGGGAGGCCACCGCTCGCCCGTGGACCCCGTCCACCCGCACTCGCTGCGTCGGGGAGGCCACCGCTCGGCTGAGAGAGCCCCATTCGCCTGGTCGTATCCGGCGCCCGACATTCGCCTCTCCCCTGATTGCCGCCGTTTCCGGCGCCGCGGAACTCCGGCGGGGTCTGGTCGGGGTGCCGGGGGGTTCTCCCCGGGCATCGGTGGCGGTGGGAGGGCGAGGGTGGAGTGGACGCTCGGGGGCAGGCGGGGTGGGGTGGGGTGGACCGGGGGGGACGGTGGGGGAGCGGGCGCGGCGCGGGGCGCGCGGGTAATTCGTTGGCGCGCAGCGGATGGCGTGCCGGCGCGGGACGGGCACGGGGGGTGCATTGGGTCTGCTGCGAAGCGCGCGATGGTCGTGCGCACCAGCCCACGAACCGGAGAACGTCCATGTCGGGTCAGGTCAGGATCACGCGGAACCGGGCGGGCTGGTCGCGTACGGGCGTCGCGCGCCGCATCGGCTGAAGTCGTCCCCGGCTCCCCGGCACCCCACGCGGGCCGCGCGGCCACGAGGTCGCGGCGGTCCGGAACGGAGGCACACCGTGAAGAAGATCACCGTCATCCTGCTCGCCGGCATCCTCGGCACGCTGATCGCGAGCGCCGCACTCGCCGGCACGCCGCGGATGGACCGGCGCGAGGCGCTCCAGCGCGCCCGCATCGCCGAGGGCCGGCGCAGCGGCCAGCTCACCCGCGGCGAGCTCGCGCGCCTGAACGCCGGCCAGCGCCGCATCCACCGGATGGAGCGCCGCGCGTGCGCGGACGGCGTCGTCACCCGCGCCGAGCGGCGGCGCGTCGAGCGGGCGCAGGACCGCGAGAGCCGCGCGATCCGCCGCCTCAAGCACAACGCGCGGACCCGCGCGTAGCCGTTCGTCGCGTCGGCTCGGTCACCACCAGGGCAACGGGACGAGACCGGCGTGACAAGAACCCCCGGCGGGGCGACCCGCCGGGGGCTTCGTCTCCTTCCGGTCCCGTGGGGCGCGCGGCTCAGCGGACGACGCTCACCCTCCTCACGGCGGTGAGCCCGCCCTGGGTCAGGCGGATGAGGTAGAGGCCGGGCTTGAGTGCGGGACCGGCGGCCAGATCGACCGTGTGCCCGCCGGCGCCGGTCACCTCGCGGTCGCGCACGCGGCGGCCGGAGACGTCGATCAGCTCGAGCGTCGCCGCCTCGGGGCCGGGCAGGGAGAACGACACCCACAGCTGCCGGTCGGCGGGATTCGGCCACACGTCGGCGATCGCGAGCGCCGCCTCGGAGGGCACGGTCACCGAGACCTCACCCGCGTACCGCACGCCGGTGCCGTCGCGGAGCGCCAGCCGGTAGTGGTAGCGGGTGGCGACCGCCACGTCGCGGTCCTCGTGGACGATCCGGCCGGTGCCGTCGGGCGCGATGCGCCCGAGGTCGGACCACTCCTCGCCATCCGTGCGGCGCTCGACCGAGAATTCGGTCGAGCCCGGGTCGGCCGCGTACCAGGTCACCCGCACCAGGCCCGGCTCGGCATGCGCCGCCGCCAGCGAGACCTGGGTGGCGGTGAACGCGAGCGGGACCGCGGCCATGAACACGTCCGGATCGCCGTTGCGGCCGTCCGACCAGCAGACGTAGACCGCGTTCTGGTTGGCGAACAGCGACGTGTAGTCGCCCTGGTTGGGAGCGATGTTGCTGTAGGTCGTGGTCCACGGGGTGAGCGCGCTCGAGACCGGCGAGCCGTCCGGCCAGGTCGCGGCACCGTCGGTGGAGCGCGAGATGTAGGTCATCGAGGCGCCGGCGCACACCGCGCCCGGGGCGTCGCGCCAGTCGTACCACGTGCAGTAGACGTTCCCGTCGGCGGACACCGCGACCTCGGGCAGCCAGTTGTCGAACCGGGCGGCGTCGCCGTTCACCCGCGCCGGCGTGCTCCAGGTCGTCGAGTTGTCCGAGTAGGCGGTGAAGACGTCGCGATGGTCGCGTGCGCGCTCGGTCACCGCGCCGTTCGTCGTGGTGCGGATCGTGTACGACCCGGTCCCGGAGAACGGGGCCACGCGCAGCGTGTAGGTGCCGGTGCTGGGCAGGGTGAACACGAGCAGGCCGAACCCGCCCGGGCCCGGCTCGGAGAACGCCAGCCGGGTGGTGCCGTCACTGCAGAACAGCCGGAACGAGGCCTCGAGCCCCGCGGACGCGCTGCCGTCGAACTCGCAGATGATCGTCTGCCCCTGGGTGCCGTTGAACCGCCAGTAGTCCAGGTCGGAGGCTCCCGAGATGCTGCCGGTGGGATTCTGTCCCAGGGTGAACAGGTCCCCGGTCGCGGGCGTGTCGTTGGGCTCGGTCTCGGCGACGGTGGTGACGCCGAAGCCGTCGTCGAAGAAGTTGATGGACTCGTTCCAGGCCAGGTAGGCGCGTCCGCGCCGCGCGCCGCTGCTGCGGTCGATCGCGAGCCCCGGGAACGCGAAGCCGAGCCCGCGGTTGAACCCGGGGGCGCCGGAGCCGAAGTTCGTGTACTGGGCGACCGCGGTGACCTCCGCCCCCCAGGTGGCCCCGAGCGTGGTCGAACGCCGCACCCGCATGAAGTCCTGCGCGCCGGAGCCGATCGCGTTCCAGGTCGTCCACACGTAGCCCTCGGGGCCGACCGCGACCCGCGAGCCCTGCACGCGTCCGGCGTCGGTGCCGGAGGAGAGCGTGGTCGCCGCGCTCCACAGGAACAGCGGCGAGGCCTTGCGCTGGATGTCGATCCGGTTCGTGGTGATGCTGCCGTTGACCACCGTGAAGCGGGAGTAGACGAGGTAGAGGTTGCTGGTGGTGGAGTCCACCGCCAGCCACTGCTTGTCGAAGATCGCGCCCGGGCTGGGGATGGTGCCGTCGTTGGGCCCCGAGATGACCAGCTCGGGCGTCTGCCAGACCAGCACGCCGCCGACGAAGGTGCCCTTCACCACGCCGATGCCGTTCGTGGACGCGGTCGGGTCGCACAGCGCCGAGAAGAAGAACTCCCCGTTCTTCTCGTTCACCGCCAGCACCGGGTCGCTCGTCCACTCACCGACGTTCGTCGTGGGCGGCTCGACCCCGTCCACCCAGGTCACCCCGCCGTCGTTCGAGTAGGCATAGCCCTGGGTGCCGGCGGGGTTGATGAAGCCCTCGCCGTCGTTCCAGGCGGCCACCACGTTGCTCCCGTGCGCCACGATCGAGACCTCGCACTGACCCGACCAGGGCAGCCCCGTGCACGGGGACATGCCGCAGGTCGCGACGTCGGCCGCGCGGTTGTTCACCAGCCGGTTGGTGGCGACCGACGCCGGCGCCTGAGCCCCGGCGGTCCCGAGAGGGGCGGCGGCGGCCGGGTCGGGCGGCTCCTGTCGGACCACCGGCCGGCGGCCGGCGCCGGCAGTCGTGGCGCGGGCCGACCTGCCCTTTGCGGGCTTGCGGGCGGCGTAGCGGGCGGCCCGCCGCTGGGCGCCGCGCATCATGAGCCGTACCTGGGTCTCCTTGTATCGGGCGGTCTGGGCGGCGAGGTCGGTCGCGGCGGCCGGCAGCGGCGCGGGCGCGGCGAACGCCAGCAGGGCGGCGACGATGACGATCCGGGCAGGACGGAGCGGTCTCATGCGCATGGGCGGAATCCCTTCCGTGTGCGGTCGGGGCCTCGGACGTGCGGCCCGAGCGGGTGTCGTGATCTGCGACCTGACGGCCGGCGCTCCCGCCGTCCGGTGGCGGGGGTTCGTGGACCGCGCGGCCGCCGGACATCCGGGTCCGGGAGCCACCGCGATCGCGGCGCTCGGCGACCGCAGTCTCGCACCGATGGCCGCCCGGGTCCAGGCGCCAGGCGGCCCCCCCGGGCGGCGGCTCCGGGGCGCCGCGGCCGCGCCGGCGGGTCCCGCTAGACGGCCCGGCGGAACACCATGAGGGCCAGCAGCGAGAGGTAGAGCGCGGTCAGCACCACGTTCCCGAGCCGCCAGCGGCCGCGCAGCGCGTCGTAGCCCGGGGCCTCCCCGCCCGCCGCGGCGGCCCCGGTGAGCGCGGCCAGCCGGGAGGCCGCGGGGAGGACGAAGAACGCCATCACCGCGACCGCCATCAGCCACAGCGCGGTCACCCAGCGCAGCCAGGGGTCGGCGCCCATCCGATGCCCGGTCGCCGAGGCCAGCAGGTGGCCGAACACCCCGAGCAGCAGCAGCGACCCGAGTCCGGCGACCCGGGTGGAGAGGTGGACGGTCTGGAACAGCAGCGCGCGCTGCCCCCAGTCGGCGGTCACGCGGGCGGCGCGGCCGTTCCACTCGGCGACCACCAGGGTGCCGACGAACGAGAACGAGAAGAAGTGGTGCAGCAGCCGCCACAGGCTCTCGAGATCCATGCGCGCTCCTCGCGGTTGGGGTGGACGCGGGCGGCGAGTCTAGCGGCGGGGCGGTGCGCGGTCCACCGCGCCGCCCCCTGCCGCGCTACCGCACGCCGACGACGTAGGCGAGCCAGCCCACCTGGTTCTCGAACCGGCGCCGGCGCGAGTAGGTGCCCGCCGGCTCGTGCGCCTCGTCGTCCCAGTCCTGCAGGTAGACGATGGACTCCCGGAACCCGGCCTCGGCGAGCAGCTCGCGGATCTCCGGCAGCGTCCACATGCGCCAGTCGTAGGTGAACGCGTTCCGCAGCACGCGACCGTCGCGCAGACGGAAGTGGATGTGGCTGCGCAGCCGATGGTCCACCGGGTTGAAGGACGACTGCTCCCAGGTGTACCCGAACGCCGGGACCCGCTCGCCCCCGGGGCCGGTCGAGGCCGGCACCCGACGGGTCTCGACCAGCTCCTCCATCGCACCGGTGCCGCCGAAGACGTCGAGGCACAGCAGGCCGCCCGGAGCGAGCGACCGCCACGCGGCGCGGAAGTAGTCGCGCAGCGCCGTCCGCTCGCGGAACACCCAGTACGAGTAGTTGAGCGCCATCACCAGGTCCACGCGCGGGCGCGTGACGCGACGCGCGTCGGAGTGGAGGAGCGTGAGCCGCGCCGCCGCGCGGCCCAGCGCCGGCACCCGCCGTCGCCGCGCCCAGGCCAGCGTCGCGGCGTGGAGGTCGAGCCCCCAGGCGCGCCGCGCCCGCCCCCGTCGCACCCACTCGCAGGCCAGCGCGGCGGTCCCGCAGAAGTCCTCCCGCAGCAGCCGCGGGGCGCGTCCGCGCAGGCTGCGGTACACGCGCTCGAGCGCGTCGAGGTCGTGCTCGACGTGCTGGACGGCGGGGCCGTAGAGGAGCAGCCGGTCGATGGGGGCGGCGGCGCGGCGACGGCGGCGGGGCGACGGATCAGCTCGTCGTGGTGTCGGCATGGGTCTCCGGGGGCGGGAAGAGGACGTCGCGCGCCGGGCCGAGCAGCTCGACGCGCAGGGAATCGGCAGGCGGCAGCCGGTCGGCGGACAGGCGCCCCTTCTGCACCATCGCCCGCCCGATGAAGTGCATCTGGGCACGCGCGAACGGCCGCAGCTGGCCCGCCTCGTCGAAGCGGTTGCGCCAGCGGAGCGGCGAGGGCACCACGGTGGCGAGGAACAGCGCCTCGGCGACCGGGACCGTCCCGGCGTCGTGACCGAAGTAGTAGTGGGTGGCCTCGTCGGCCCCGTGGACGCCGGGGCCCCACTCGATGATGTTGAGGTAGATCTCGAGCATCCGCTCCTTCGTCACCGGCGTCAGGTGCTCGAGCACCCAGGCGAGCACCACCTCCTGCCCCTTGCGCGACAGGGTCCGCGCGTGGCCCAGATAGAGGTTGCGCACCAGCTGCATCGTGATCGTGCCGGCGCCGCGGCGGAACGCCCCCGCCTTGAGGTTGTCGGCGATGGCGCCGCGCACCGCCTCGGTGTTGAACCCGCGGTGGCGGAAGAAGGCGCCGTCCTCGTTCGTCACCACCGCGTGGACCAGCACGCTGTCGATGGCCGCGAGCGGGCGGAAGCGGGGGTTGGCGGGCGACAGGTCGCGCTCGACCGCGCGGTCGCGCGGCAGGCGGATCACGGCGGTGAACGGCTCGCCGAGCGCGAGCAGGTTGAGCCGGGTCCGCGCCGGGTCCAGCTCGAGCCCGTGCGGCAGCACGTCGGCGGTGAATCCGACGCTGTCGGGGCGGGCGAGGTCGAGGTCGAGGGCGACCCGGTAGCCGTACCCGCCACGCACGGCGACGTCCACCAGCGGGCCCAGCACCCCGCGCGGGAGGCTCGCCTGCCACTGGGCGGCGGTGAGGGTGTCGGCCGCCAGCGCGAGGCGGAACCGCGGGCCCGCGCGCGACGCCTCGCCGCCCAGCCGGAAGCGGAGCGAGCCGATCGTGAAGCGGGTGGTGTCGGCGAGCGTGACGCCGCCCCCGTGCTCCTGCCGCAGCGTGCCGTCCACGGTGATCCGCAGCGTGTCCGGGCGGCGTCCGGGCGAGGGGATCGCGAAGCGGGCGCCGCCGACGATGCGGTCGTCGCGCCCGTACTCGAGCGAGGCGGCGAACGGCACCTCCTCGCGGCCCGACCAGCGTCCCTCGACCGACAGGCGCGAGCGCCGGCGCGCGTGGGCCAGCTCGAGCCAGTCGATGCGGGCGGCGCCGGGCGGGTCGTCCCCCGCCGGCGTGATCGAGACGTCGCGCAGGGAGAGGCGCGGCAGCGCCCGGCCCGGCGCGGCGAGGGCGTCCACCAGCGACGTCGCCAGCGCGCGGACGCGCGCCGCGCGGGCGGGATCGTGCCGCCGGGCGCGCGCGCGGCCCGGGGGCTCGGCCGGCAGGCTGTCCGGGTCGGCGGCGCGCGGCGACGGGAGACGGACCGCCGCGTGGGACAACGCGAGGCCGGCGAGCCGCGGGCGGAGGAGGAGCAGCGCCCCGGCGTCGAGGTCGGCCGTGAGCGTCTCCGCCCGCAGCAGGGTGTCGCCGCCCTCCGCCCGGGTGACGACCAGGCCACGGAACCGCGCCCGCGCCGGCGGGCCCACGTCGAGCCCCTGCCAGGCCGCCTCGAGGCCGCGGGCGCCGGCGGCGGCGCGCACCGCCATCGCGACCCCGATCCGCGCCAGCGGGCCGGCGGCGAGCGCCAGCAGGGCGAGCGCGAGCAGGGCGAGCGGCAGCCCGCGCCACAGCCGGGACCGGCCGCTCATCGGGCGGCCCCGTGCACGCCGGCGGCGCGGGCGGATGCCGCGGCGACTCGTCCGAGGCCGATCGTCATGGGGGACCTCCGCGTGCGCGTCCGATGGGCGGCCCTCCGCATTCCGCGGCGACCTCCGGGTCGCGCAGGGTACTCCGGCGCGCGCGCGCCCATCAACGCCCGGTGCGTCCCGGAGCCGGCGGCAGGCGGCCGCGGGGCCTCAGGTCCCGGGTGCGACCGGCCGATACCCTCCCGGCGGACCGCCCCGTCCCGCCCGCGACGGTCCGGACCGCGGGACCGTGCGGACCTCACCCGATCGGAGGATCCTCGATGCGAACCGGCGTCCTCTCTCCGTGGCTCGGACTCGCGAGCCTGCCCGTCCTGCTCCTGGTCGCGCCGCTGGCCGCCGCCGCCCCGGCCGGGACCGCGCCGCACCCGGGGATCCGGCCCTACCCGGGCGCGAAGGAGCTGGAACGCTCCACGCGGGCGTTCGACGACTACTGGATGCCCCTCGGACGGCTCATCGGCGAGGCGCAGGCGGAGCGGGTCGAGTCGCTGAGCGGGCGCTGGACCCATGCGGTCTATCAGACCCCCGCGGGGCGCTCGGTCGCCGAGGTGTTCCGTCACTACGAAGAGCAGCTCGCGGGCGCAGGCTACGAGATCGTGTACTCGTGCCGCGGTCCCGAGTGCGGCGAGGGCGGGCGGAAGACCAACGGCGACTGGTGGCCGGTCTCGGACCACCGGCGCTTCCTGGCCGCTCGCCAGCGGCGCCCCTCCGGGGACCTGTGGGTGAGCGTCCACGTGCACGCGCGCCTGGCCACGGCGCCCGTCCAGCACGAGCTGGACGTGGTCGAGGCGAAGCCGCCGGCGGCGCCGCCGCCGCCCCGCGACGAGTCCGATCCGGCGACGCTGGCGAAGGAGCTGCGCGCCGACGGGCGCGCGGTCCTGCGCTCGCTCGAGTTCGTCGACCAGCGGGCCGAGCCGCTGCCGGGGTCGCGGCCGGTGATCGCGGCGATCGCCGCCCTGCTCGCGCGCGACCCCGCGCTCAAGCTCTACGTGGTCGTCCACACGGACGACACCGCGCCGGCGGCCGCCCACCTCGACCTCTCGCGCAAGCGGGCGGCCGCCGTGGTCGCGTCCCTCACGCGCCAGCACCGGATCGCGGCCGCCCGACTCCACGCCGCCGGGGTGGGGCCGTTCGCCCCCGTGGCCTCGAACCGCAGCGAGGAGGGCCGGGCGAGCAACCGCCGGGTCGAGCTCGTGGTCCAGGGCGAGGGTCGCGGCGGCGTGGCGACGGCCGGGGCGAGGCGCTAGACGGTCCCGGAGTACGCCCGAACGGCCGCGTGGCGCGGGCGGCGCCCCGCTCGAACGTGGCCGGGAGGTCCCGATCCCGCCCGTCGCGCGCCCGCGACGCCTTGCCCGCGGGCGTTCACGGACCCGCCCTAGGGCGGCCCGAGCCGCATCCCGACGCCGGGTCCGAGGTCCCACCCGAACGCGTAGAACGCCAGCAGCAGCCCGGTCCACAGGACGATGAACGCGCCTGAATAGGGCAGCATCATCGTGATCAGGGTGCCGGTGCCGGCGGTCGGGACGTAGCGCTGCGCGGCCGCGAGCACGAACGGCATGTAGGGCA
>CAZKQE010000101.1:0-8872 GCA_964554725.1 uncultured bacterium | reverse complement strand
GGGATGAAGAACGAGGCGAACATCTCGACCGCGTGGATCATCTCCTCCGAGGCGATCGCGGGCAGCCGTTCGCGGAAACGCTGCGCCGCCATCCCCACCACGAACGCCCCCACCAGGTAGTAGACACCCAGCTCACGGGTGACGAACGCGCACGCGACCGCGATCATCAGCAGGAAGGCGAACTCCGAGCGCGGCGCGAACGGCACCACCAGCGCCGCGAACGCGCGGAAGACGAGCGGCAGCAGCACGATCATCCCCGCCAGCACCGCCAGCGAGATCCCGAGCCGCTGGAAAGTGGTGGACTGGAGCGTCGCGAACATCACGAGCAGGGCGAGCAGCTCGGTGGCGATGGCCTTGGTCTTGATCCAGCGCTGCTCGGGCGGCGAGAGTCCATGCTGGGCGATCGAGTCGAGGATGAACCCGGCCGAAGGGGTGAGGAGGGCGAGCGCGAGCAGGGTCGCCATCCGGACCTCGAGGTGCAGGAACCCGACGATCGCCCAGGTGACGAGGGCCAGCAGGAGCGTGCGCACCGCGAGGTGCTGGATGAGCACCGCCGCGTTCCCGCGCATCTCGCGCGTGTCCACCTCGAGGCCGGCGAACAGGAACAGCGCGACGATCCCGAACGCCGACAGCAGGTGGATCGTGGTGTCGTGCTGGAACAGTCCGAATCCGAGCCCGGTGATCGCGCCGAGCCCGAGGCTCGAGACGGCGGCGGGAATCCCGAAGCGCTGGAGCGCGCGCGGGATGACGAACAGCGCGAAGAGGATCCCGACGTAGCCGAGCTCCGGCGACAGGGTCACGCGGCGTCTCCTGGGGGGCGGGCGCGGGTCGCGCCGAGGCGGGGAAGATACACGGGCCGCCGCGGGGCGCCGAATCGGCCGCCGGCTGCCGGCCGATGCGACCCGCGCCCGGGGGGCGGGTCCGCGCCCGAGGAGGTGCGTGCCGTCCGGATGGCGCCGGACCGGGCGGGCCGCGGGCATCGCCCGGCGGCCCGCCCATCCTCCTAGCGGAGGAGCACCGCCTTCGCGGCGCCCGGCTGCGGGCGGCCGTCCAGCGACATGCGGAAGAAGTAGGCCCCGGTCGCCGCCGCTCGGCCCGCGTCGTCGCGGCCGTCCCACAGCACGCGGTGGTCGCCCGCCGGCAGCCGGGCGGCGATCAGCGCGCGGACGCGTCGGCCGGACAGGTCCCACACCTCGATCCGCACCTCGCCGGCCTGGTCGAGCCGGAACGGCAGGAGGGTGGCGGGACGAAACGGGTTCGGGCGGGCGGCGCCGAGCCCGCCGGTCGAGCCGGGCCGGACCACGGGATCCACCCCGACCACCGACGAGCCCTCGAGGAAGAGGACGTACCCGGCGCCGCGGTCGGGCCCGCCGTCGTCGTCCGCGCTCGCGCCCACCAGGACGGCGGCCGCGCACGGCCCCGGTCCGTCGAGGTCGCCGAGGAAGGCGAGCGAGGTGCCGAACCCGTCGAGATTGTCGAGCGTCGCAGTGAAGTCGCCCGAGAGGCTGCTGATCTTGCGGTGTCCGCTGCAGGTCCCGTTGGCGTTCAGGAACAGGATGTGGACCGCCCCCCGGTCCACGCCGCCGTCGTCGTCGCCCGCCGCGCCCACCGCCAGCGCCGTCACGCCGCCGCCCGGGCCGTCGAGGTCGCCGAGGTGGGTGAGCGACCCGCCGAACTCGTCGTAGCTGCGGAAGGTGGCGGTGAAGTTGCCTTGCGTGTCGCTCAGCTTCTGCGAGGACAGCACCGTGCCGGCGGCGTCCAGGAACAGGATGTAGACCGCGCCACGGTCGCTGCCGCCGTCGTCGTCGAGCGCGGCGCCCACCGCCAGCGCGAGGACGGCGGGTCCGGCGCCGTCGAGGTCGCCCACGGCGGCGAGTGCGGTGCCGAAGTCGTCGCCCGCGTCGAGCGGCGCGCCCGGGAAGTTCGTCGTGTCGCTGACCTTGGTCCACGACAGCACGGTCCCCGTCGGGTCGAGGAACAGGAGGTAGACCGCGCCGAGATCGGGTCCGCCGTCGTCGTCGCCGATCGCGCCGACCGCGAGCGCCGAGACCGCGGGGCCCGCGCCGTCGAGGTCGCCGAGGCCCGCCACCGCGCCTCCGAACTCGTCGAGGCCGTCGAGCGGCCCGCCCGGCAGGTTCGTAGTGTCGCTGATCTTCCGCCACGAGAGTACGGTGCTGGTGGCGTCGAGGAACAGGAGGTAGACCGCGCCCGCGCCCGGCACGCCGTCGTCGTCGCCCACGGCGCCGACCGCGATCGCCGCCACCGCGGGCCCGGCGCCGTCGAGGTCGCCGAGGAAGGCGACCGCGCTGCCGAACTGGTCGCCGCTGTCGAGCGGCCCGCCCGGGAAGTTCACCGTGTCGCTGATCTTCCGATGGGAGAGCACCATCCCCGCCGCGTCGAGGAACGCGATGTAGACCGCGCCGCGGTCCCCGCCGCCGTCGTCGTCGTAGGCCGCGCCGAGGGCCACCGCGGCCTTCGCCGGGCCCGGACCGTCGAGATCGCCGAGTCCGACCGCCGCGCCGGCGAGCTCGTCGAGGTCGTCGATGACCGGGGTGAAGTTCCCCTCGAGGTCGCTGATCTTCTGATGGGCGTGGACCCGGCCCGGTTGTGCCGCGGCGGGAAGCGCGAACACGAGGGCGAGGAGGACCCCGGCGAGGGGGGCAAGGGCACGGAGGGACGGGCCGCCCGGCATGGATCTGCTCCGAAGGCTGTGGGTGGGCCGGGGGGTGTCGCTGCGGACGATGCGAGTTCCATGCCGCTCGCGGTCGGGGACACCGCGATGCGGATCAATCGTTTGCGGTCGTCCGGCCGGGCGCCGGCGGGCCCGGATGGGGGCGGTGCCCCCTGCCTCGGGGGTTCCGGCTCAGGAGCCCGGAGGGCGCCCGGCAGCCGGGCTCGCGGCTCAGCTCGCGGCCGGGCCCTTACGCCGCAGGCCGCTCTCGCGCCGGCGGGCCCAGGCGTCGAGCCAGCGGACCCATCCGGGCGGGTCCGGCACCGCGAAGTCCTTGGCGGTCGCCACGCGACCCTCGAGGAGCAGCTCCTTCGGCTGGTGGTAGGTGCCGAACGCCCAGTCGGCGATCGGGAGCGAGAAGAAGCCCGAGATCGCCTCGTTGCACGACACGTTGGCGTGGTGCATGTGGTGGAAGCCGTAGAGCTTCCGCCAGAACGCGCCGAACCGCGGGTGCTCGGTCGCATGCTTCCACCACTCGTAGGGACGGTGCTCGATCGCGTGCAGGATCTCGTACAGGCACATGGACCAGGTGATCGCCGCGTAGCCGCCCATCAGGACCGGCGCGTCGGGCAGGAGGAACTGGACGCCGACGATCAGGGGGGTGAAGAGCGCCCAGAAGGCGGCGATCGCGTACCACGGGAACGCCGCATCCACGTTCTGCGCCTCCTCGACGATCGGATAGCGGTTCAGCACGTAGCGGTCCGATCCCTGCGCGACCGGCTGCAGCTTGATCGGCGTCAGCCCGTGGTGGCTGCGGTGCCCCTGCGCGAACCACTGCAGGTGGCGGCTGGTCACCGAGTGGAGGATGTAGCGATGGAACGCCCACTCGAAGAAGCAGAGGAACAGGTGCCAGGCGAGGAAGCTGACGAGGAGCGCGAGTCCGCCGGCCGCGAACTGCCGCTCCCACACCCCCGGGAGCAGGAACCGGAACGCGAGCAGCAGCAGCGCGTACTGCCCGAGGGACTGGAGGCTGAACCAGAATATGGAGAACTTCTTCTGCACGCGTGTCATGGCCGACCGCTCCCCTGGGCACCCCTCGCGCAACGCGATGGGCGCATGGACCTTGGGGCGCGAGGCCCGCGGGGTCCCACCGATCGGCCACGGTAAGGTGGGCGAAGTTACGCCCAGTGTGCCGTCCGCGCGCGCTTTCGTCAACCCGGAAGGGGAGCGGGGGCCCGCGCATGCCGCCGCCCGCCTCGGCTATCCTCATCCCATGACCGCGACCGCCGTACCCGCGAAGCCCGGCTCGCTCGGGCGGCTGCTGAGCTGGGGGCGTCTGCGGCCGACGCTCGTCATCTCGGGGCTGCTCGGCCTCATGATGAGCTTCGGCTGGACGTCGGGGCCGGCCTCGATCCTCGGCCGTACCCTGACGCTCGGACTCGTCGCCATGCTGACCTTCGGCGTGCTCGAGCGGTGGCCGAAGCGCCTGCCGCGGCGCCTCGCCCGCTGGGTGGTCCAGGTGCTCGGCGTCGCGCTCTCGATCCCGATCGGCACCTGGTGGATCTACGTGCTCTCGACCCCGCCCGGCGGGCCGCCATTCTGGCGCGTCCCCGCCCGGATGGAGGGGTTCGGGATGCTGGTCGGCGTCGGACTCCTCGTCGCCCCGTGGGTGGCGCTGGCGGCGCTGGTGCGCCAGAAGGAGGCGCTGGCCCGCAACCAGGCGCTCGCCTTCGAGCTCGAGCGCAGCCAGCTCGAGCGTCAGGCGCTCGACGCCCGGCTCCACCTGCTCCAGGCGCAGGTGGCGCCGCACTTCCTGTTCAACACGCTGGCGAACGTGCAGGCGCTGGTGGACGCCGGCTCCCCCCAGGCCTCGACCGTGCTCACGAGTCTCATCGCCTACCTGCGCGCGGCGGTGCCGCGCCTGAACCAGCCGGCGACCACGTTCGGGCAGGAGCTGCAGCTCGTCCGGGCCTACCTCGAGCTGATGCACATGCGGATGCCGGACCGCCTCCAGTTCGCCCTTCACGCGGACGAGGCGGCACTGTCCCTGCGCTGTCCGCCGATGACGCTGCTCACGCTGGTCGAGAACGCCATCCGCCACGGCATCGATCCCAGCGAGCAGGGCGGGCGGATCGACATCCACGTGCTGCGGCGCGGCGACCGCTGCACGGTGCGGGTGAGCGACACCGGCGTCGGGCTGCGCGCGGGCGGGCAGGGGCTCGGCACCGGGCTCTCGACCCTGCGCGAGCGGCTCGAGCTGGCGTTCGGCGGCGACGCGCGGCTCAGTGTCAGCGCCCAGCACCCGGGCGGCGTCTCGGCCGAGCTGGACCTGCCGGCGCGCGAGGCGGGGGCCGGATGAGCGCGCGCCCCACCGCCCTCATCGCCGACGACGAGCCGCTGCTGCGCGAGGCGCTGGCGCGGCAGCTCGCGACCGCGTGGCCCGAGCTCGAGGTGGTCGCGACCGCGCGCAACGGCCGCGAGGCGATCGAGGAGTTCGAGCGCCGGCGGCCGGACGTGTGCTTCCTCGACGTCCACATGCCGGGGCTGTCCGGGGTCGAGGCGGCGCGCGCGATCGGCGGTCGCGCGCACCTGGTGTTCGTCACCGCCTTCGACCGCTACGCGGTCGAGGCGTTCGCGCAGGGAGCGCTCGACTACCTGGTGAAGCCGGTCGAGCCCGCGCGGCTAGCCGAGACCGTCGCGCGGCTCCGGCAGCGGATCGCCGAGGCCCGCCCGGCGGCCGACGCGGGCGCGCTGCTCGAGCGGCTCGCGGAGCAGCTCGAGCGCCTCGAGGGCGGCGGCGGAGCGGCGCCGCTCCGCTGGCTGCGCGCCCAGGTCGGGGACACGCTGCGGCTCATCCCGGTCGAGGACATCGACTACCTGCGCTCGGACGCCAAGTACACGCGCGTCGCGTGGCGCGACGGCGGCCGCCCGGCCGAGGCGCTGGTCCGCACGCCGCTCAAGGAGCTGGCCGCCGGACTCGACCCCGGGCGGTTCGCGCAGGTCCACCGCTCGGTGGTCGTCAACCTGAGCGCGATCCGCCACGTGGTCCGCGGGGACAACGAGACCGCCGAGATCCATCTCAAGGGCCGCGAGGAGGTGCTGCCGGTGAGTCGCGCCTACCTCCACCTGTTCCGCCAGATGTGACCGCGGGCGCCGTCCCGCGGCGTCGTCCGCTCCGCTCCGCCCGCTACCCGCCCGCCATCCATCCACCCCCGCGACCGTCCGTCGCACCCGGCCGTCGCCCGTCGCATGCCGCTGGGTCGGGCGGCTCCGCGCGGCGACACTCGCTCGCGTGGGGGGCACGCCGGCCGGGGCCGCGCGCCCGGCCCGCGGGCGGGAGAGGAGGTGGGACGTGAACGCGGTGCTGGTGGTCCACATCGTGACCGGTGCGCTGGGGATCCTGTCCGGGTTCGTCGCGCTCTACGCGAGCAAGGGCGCGCCCCTCCACCGCCGGGCCGGCATGGTGTTCGTGGTCGTGATGCTGGTGATGGCCTCGACCGGCATGGCGGTCGCCATCGCGCGCGGGGCGGCGCCGGCGCTCAACGTTCCCGCCGCGCTTCTGACCGCGTACCTGGTCGTCACCTCGCTGGCCACCGTCCGCCCGCCCGCGAACCCCGCCCCGTGGCGCGACCGGGTCGCGCTCGGCGTGGCGCTCGGGCTCGTGGTCGTGTGCTCCGTGTTCGGCGCCGAGGCGGTGGCCGCCGGCGGCCGCCGCAAGGGGATGCCGGCGTTCCCGTTCTTCCTGTTCGCGTTCGTCGCCGCCCTGGGGAGCGTCGGGGACGTCCGCATGATGCGCTCCGGCCCCCCGCGCGGTGCGGCGCGCCTCGCGCGGCACCTGTGGCGGATGTGCTTCGCGCTCTTCGTCGCCGCGATGTCGTTCTTCCTCGGCCAGGCGGACGTGATCCCGAAGCCGATCCGCATCCCGCCGCTCCTCGCGCTGCCGCCGCTCGCGGTGCTGGCGACGATGGGGTTCTGGCTGTGGCGGCTGCGGCGTCCGCGCGCACGCGGCGCCCTGCCGGGCACGCTGGAGCAGAGCGCGTGACCTCGCGGTCGAAGGAGGCGGCGGGCCGCGGGCTGGGGTAGACTCGTCGCCGACCGCGAACGGGCCGCCGCGCCCATCGACCCTGGAACGGAGGCGACGATGCTGAACCAGAAGGGACTCCACGCCATGTGGGACATGCTGCGCCAGAAGCACGGGATCACGCTCCGCCTGGTGGAGGCGCTGCCCGAGGACCGGCTCCACGTCGCGCCCATCCCGGGGATGCGGACGCCGGCCGAGCTGATCGTCCATCTCTACGACGTCGTGGTGAAGGGCACCCCCGAGGGGGTCGCCAACGGCCGGGTCACGGTGGACGAGTCGGCCGAGAAGGGGATCGCCGCCGGGCTCAAGACGAAGCGCGACCTGCTCGCCTACATGGAGTCCTGCTGGCAGGCCGGCTGCAAGGCGGTCGCCGCGACCACCGACCAGCACCTGACCGCGATGGTGCCGACCCCGTGGGGGATGTCGCTGCCCGGGTTCGCCCTGTGCGGGGTGGTCAACGACGAGTACCTGCACCACCGCGGACAGCTCTACGCCTACTCCCGCGCGCTCGGCGTCGAGCCGCCGATGCTGTGGGACTTCGCGAACAACGCCGAGCCCTACCGGCCGAAGCAGACGGCCACCGCGTAGGCCTGCCGCACCGCGCGCCCCGGCGGCCCCCGGTCGCCGGGGCGCCGGCATGTCCGGCCGGCGGGCCGGGGGATCGCGGATCACCGCCTCCGCGGTCGCGCGCTCGGACGGACGTGATAGAGTCGGCTCGTGCAGAGTCGTTCCCACCCATACTGAGGGAGGATCCGCATGTCCACCTACATCACGTTCTTCACGTACTCCGCGGCCGCGACCAGGGCGATGATCGAGCGGCCGTCGGATCGCTCCGCCGCCGCGAAGGCGCTGGTGGAGTCGCTCGGAGGCAAGCTGGAGGCGTTCTACTGGATGACCGGGAAGTACGACGGCTTCCTCATCTCCCGGCTCCCGGACGCGGTGACCGGGGCGGCGCTGGCCGCCGCCGCGGGGAGCACCGGTGCCTTCACCGGCTTCGAGACCCACGAGGTCTTCGACCAGGACGCCCAGGCCCGGATCATGAAGCTGGCGAAGACCGCCACGATGAGCTACAAGGCGCCCACCGCCTGAATCCCGCCGGGGACGCCGCGGAGCCCGTCCGCGGCGTCTCCCGGTGTTGCGGTCGAGTTCCGGGATGCCCCTCGGCTCCGGCGCCCGCCTCCGCCCCGACGAGATCGTCGCGCCGCCCGGCGCCGGCGGCATGGGCGAGCTGGATCGCGCTCGCGACCTCGAGCCCGAGCACATGGACGTGTCCCCCGAGGGGCGGGCCAGGATCCTCCATCCACGCGCGGGCACACCCGGAGGCGGTCCGGCGGGTCCGTGCGCGAGGCGTTCCCCTTCGAGCCGGGGCCGGGCGCGCGCGTGATAGGGTCCGGAGGCCGCCGCTGCCGTGACGTCGCCGGGGGCGGATCGGCGCGGATCGTGAAGGTCGCGCCACAGCGGAAGGGGGAGACCATGGCCACGCCGGGGACGGAGCCGTCGCTCAGGGTGCTCGTGTTCGGGGCCTCGCTTCGCGAGGACTCGATGAATCGGCGGCTCGCCGCGCTGGCGGCGCGGGTCGCCGGAGAGAACGGCGCGACGGTGGACCACGCGTCCATGCAGGACTTCGACGTCCCCTCGTACGACGGCGACATCGAGAAGGCGGAGGGGATCCCCAGGGGCGCCGAGGACCTCCGGCGTCGTCTGCTGGAGTGCGACGCCTTCATCGTCTCGTCGCCCGAGTACAACGGCTCGATGCCGGGGATGGTGAAGAACCTGATCGACTGGACATCGCGCTTCCGGCCCCAGCCCTTCGATGGCAAGCACGGCCTGCTGCTGAGCGCGTCCCCGTCCATGGTGGGGGGCAACCGGGGGCTGTGGGCGCTGCGCGTGCCGCTCGAGCACCTCGGGGCGCGGATCTACCCGGACATGTTCTCGCTCGCGCAGGCGCACAAGTCGCTCGTCGCGGGCGACATCGCCGACGCCGCCCTGCGCGGCCGCTTCGAGAAGAACGTGCAGGCGTTCCTGTCGCTCGCCGAAGCCGCCAAGCACTACCCGTGCATCAAGCGCGCCTGGGTCGAGTTCCTCGGCGAGCCGCCGGACCCGGCCGTGGATCGCGTCGA
>CAZKQE010000100.1:0-8909 GCA_964554725.1 uncultured bacterium | reverse complement strand
GCGCACCAGGCGCAGGTCCTCGGGGGCGACCAGAGCCGCCGTGCGGACCGGCTCCAGGGTGACGCGGATCGCGCGCCGGCCCGGGACCGGCAGCAGGAGGAGGGTTCCGATCAGCAGCACGAGGGCGGCGAGCAGGGGCAGCTGGTGACGGCGGATCTGGCCGCGATGGTCGAGCGCCCAGCCGCGGCTGGTGCGGGCCAGCCGGTTCCCCATCCCCCACAGCAGCAGCGCGAGGAACACGGCCGCCCCGAGGGCGCCCCAGAAGGCGAAGTTGCGGACGAGCAGCGCGCGCAGGAGCATGAACACCGTGAGCGTGAACACGACCGAATAGGCGATCGACAGCGCCCCGTAGAGGAGCAGCACGCGCTTGCGCCGGCGTCCTTCGGCCGGGGAGGGCTCGTTCCGCATGCGCAGCACGTGGCGACGGAACACGTGGCCCACGTACGCGTAGGCGTCCTCCTGGAGGTTGGGCATGTCGAGCATGTCGGCGAGCACGAAGTAGCCGTCGAACTTGATGAGCGGGTTGTAGTTGAAGATGATCCCGCTGATGCTCGAATAGAGCATCAGGTTGTAGGCCATCTGGTTCACGAGCAGGTCGGACGGGGTCGCCCACCACACCAGCGTGGCGAACGCGGCGACGTAGAGCTCCGTGTAGGTCCCCGCCAGCGCGACACACGCCCGATGCCGCCAGTTCGCGAACAGGTGCGAGTCGCTGGTGTCGCAGTACATGCAGGGCATCACCACCATGGACATGAAGCCCATCTTCTCCACCTTGCCCCCGAAGTGCTTCACCGCGTATCCGTGGCCGAGCTCGTGGATGACGGTCGAGAGGATGATCGTCAGCCACATGAGGAGCGCGTTGAGCGGGGTCATGCCCCCGCCGAGCAGCAGGGAGGCCGCGCGGCCGCCGACATGGTCGCGATTCATGACCACGACGTAGATCGCGAACAGGAACAGGGCCAGCCCGAGGAAGACGAAGGTGGGGGTGAAGAACCAGCGCAGGTACGGGTAGGTGCGGGTCAGGAAGCGGTCGGGGTTCACCGTGCCGAGCGGGATCGAGAAGATGTTCTGGAAGGTCGCGGCGTTGATCTGCGCCCGCTGCTCGCGGGCCACCGCCGCCAGCAAGGCGTTGCGCTCGAACGGATCCTCGATGAAGCGGTACCGGCGCAGGTCCTCGATCACGTCGGCGACGTAGTCGAGGTCGAACTCGAGGCTCGGCCACTCGCCCTGCGCCCACGCGAGCAGCTCCTCCGGCGAGGTGTCGCCGTCCAGCCGCAGCGCCAGCGCGCCGCTGATCTCGTCGAGCTTGACGTACTCCTGCGAGATCTCGTCCTTGAAGATGTAGGAGTCGGTCCCCTCCGAGACGAACCGGCGCCAGGTGAGGTCGCTGCGCAGGCGCGGGTGCCGCGGGGCGGGCATGCCGGTCAGCGCGGGGGCGCGGCGGGTTCGAGCACGACGCGCGCGGAGACGCCGCCGTGGAGCTCCCCGGACCGGTTGTCGATGTCGATGACGACCCGGAAGGTGCCGCTCGCCGAGTCCACGAGCGGGTTGACCCGGGTCACCGTCGCGGTCCGCGGCGGAGCGCCCGCCGCCGGCAGGATGACGACCGGCTGGCCGGCGCGCACGGTGCCGAGTCGGGCCTCGGGCACCAGCAGCTCGGCACGCAGCGTGTCGGGATCGCCGATGCGGAACAGCAGGTCCCCCTGCTTGACCATCTGTCCCACCTGGACCCGCCGCAGCTCGATGACGCCGGCGATCGGACTGCGCACCGCGCAGCGGTCGAGCTCGATCCCCGCCTGATCGTGCTGCGCCTCGGCGACCTGCCAGTCCGAGCGCGCGGCGATGTACTGCTCCTCGGCCACCACCTTCTGCTCGAAGAGCCGGCGGGTGCGGTGCCAGGCGGCCTCGGCCCGCGCCGCCTCCGCCCGGCGCATCGCCACCGTGGCGCGGCGCTCGCGGTCGTCCAGCTGGGCGATGCGCGCCCCGGCGGCGACCCGGCGCCCCTCCTCGGAGTACACCCCGACCACCTCGCCGTCGAGGCGGGCGACGATCTCCACCTCGCGCAGCGGGGCGAGGGCGGTCTCGAAGGTGTCCGCGGCCGCCGGCGAGGGCGCCGGGATCGTGTCGGCGGCGGACAGCGGCTCGGGAACCGCCTCGGCCGGGGCCGGCGCGACGCCGGCGGCCGCCTCCCCGTCGGGGACGGCCCGGGGCGCGCACCCCGGCACGGCGGCGAGACATGCGAGCGCGCAGGCGAGCGAGGCGACTCCCGCCCGTGATCGGCGCGTGGCCACGACACCTCCCTTGTCCGCGCCCGGACGACGCGGTCGGCCCGGAGACTTCGTCCACTCGGGAGAGCGCGGACGACGGTCGGGGCACAGACTATCCGCCCGCGACGCCGACAGGTCAACCGCCGGTCGCCGGGGACCGGCCTCCTCCCGACCCCGGGTCGTGCCCGGGGCGTACGCGGCGGTCGGTGGAGAACCCCTCAGGTCGGCGCCGCCACGCGGGTTGCCCGTGGGCGGCTGCTCCGCTCCGCGTGGACGGACGGAGGGCGCAGGAGTGGCTACTGCCCGTCCGGGCCCTCCATGGGCAGCGACGGGGGCCGGTTGGAGACACTAAACCTCTCGGCGCCATCGGCATCCGCGACCCTGACAATTCCGAGAAGTCCCTTGCATCCGACCTCCCGGACACCAATAATCGCGATGCGACGGCGTGCTTCCCGCGCCGTGTGGTTCGTTCGTGCATCGCTCCGTCCCCCTCGGAGTGACGTCTCATCATCGGGACCGCCCTCGTTCGCGCGAGCGCGGTCCGTTCGGAAAGGCGGTCACGGGGCACGTCCAATTGATACTCATGACGAGATCTTGCTGCTCGCTCTTCGACGCATCTCCGGGGAGGTGACCTATGAAGCTTGGATGTTCACTCCTTCTCCTTGCCGCGACGCTCGTGATGGCCGCGCCCGCGGCGGCTCAGGACCAGGTGCTCCTGAGCTTCACGGGCTATGACTACCAGACCGATCCGGGCGCCCCGAACGGGGTCTACCTCGCGATCGGGGACAGCTACTACGCGGTCGGGTTCGCCACCAGCTTCCACCCGACCTGGCTCGACCCCTACGTGGACACCGGCGTGAACGAGTACACGTTCTATCAGCACGGGCTGGTCGTGGACTCGTACGACTTCACCGGCGGCGTGCTGGTGGTGACGTTCGCTCCGGGCGGCGTGGTCGAGTACTTCGAGGACCCGAGCTTCGACGCGACGAACCCGCCGAACCCGCCGAACTGCCCGGCGTACGGCAGCAACCCGCCGAACGGCGACGCCCCGAGCAAGTTCAACAACGGGACGATGGCGATCGCGGGATCGCTGGACAACGCCTCGCTCTACTACGACTACAACTTCGATCAGGGCGGCTTCCAGTCCGAGATGAACATCACCGGCGGGGCCTACGCGTTCTACGTCCCGGCCGGCTCGTGGAACGGCTGGTTCATGACCGGTCTCGTGTCGCCGCCCCCGGGCGGCAATCCGTGCCCGGCCCCGACCGGCTACGATCACCAGCTCTCCGGCGAGTGCCGGCACCCGGTGGTGCCCGCCACGCGCGGGACGTGGGGTTCGCTGAAGAAGCTGTATCGCTAGGCCAGGACTTCGTACTCCGAGCACGGTCGACGACCGTGACCAGCATCATGGAGGTATGACATGAAGAAGACGATCGGAGTGGCGGGGTTGGCGGCGCTCCTGGCTCTGGGCGTCACCGCTTCCGCGGCTCTGGCACAGTGCGGCGGGCAGTTGCTGATGAAGTTCGACGCCGACTGCTTCGCCTACGAGTCCAACGCGACGCTCTCGGTCCTCCAGGGCGGCACCGGGGCGTGGAAGTCGAACGCCGGCAGCCAGCTGACGGTGGTCGGTCTGATGACCCTGTTCTGCGCGCCGCTGAACGGCAACGTGCCCGACCTGCCGAACAAGGAGTACAGCTTCGTGTGGAGCGGGCTCTCCGCGCTCGCGAACACCACCGAGGCGACCTACATCGTCAACGGGAAGAAGTGGGACACGGACTACTCGGACGGCAACTTCTACGTCTACGAGGACGCCCCCGCCGACGCCCCGCGCGAGATCACGCCGATGCCGGCGAACCCGCCCAACGGCACCGTCCCGGTCAACTTCCAGGACGGCACGCTCATCCTGCAGGGGACGCTGAGCGGCCTGCACACCATCGTCACCCGCACGAACAACACGGCCTCGGCGATCTGGGGCGGCTCCTTCAGCGCCACCTACCAGTTCACCGGCGGCTCGCAGTACGGGCTGGTGTCGGGGAGCGGGCTCAACGCGCTCAACGGCCTGTGGTGCGGCAAGTACCCGAGCGGCTGCACGCCGACCGGATACACCGCCCACCCGAGCGGCAAGTTCGACTTCGCCGTGACGGACGTGAAGTCCTCGACCTGGGGGGCGATCAAGCAGCTCTACCGCTAACCCGTTTCGGCATTCCCGCGCCCGGCGTCTTCGGTCGGCTCCCCAGCCGAGGATGCCGGGCGCCGTGCTTGCGGGGACCGTCGGGAGAGCAAACGACGACGGCGGGCGGGTGCCCACCGTCGTCGCGAGGACGGGACGCGCGTGGATCCGGCGGCGCGCCCGGGAGGCCGTCCCCGCGGTTCGTCGCGACCGAGTTCGCCGGTCGGGGGAGCCGAGCCACGGTATCCAGTCCCCGTCCGGTAGTGCCACGACCGAGTTCGCCGACGGAGAACGCGCCTCCATCCACAGTCTCGTCCCGGGCCGGTGGGCTGTCAATGGGCGGACACGGGACCGCGACCCCGGGACACGCGCGACGAATGCGGTGGCGGACGGCGGCCCGGCCGGGCATCCTCCGGACCGCCATGCGCGCCCCCGTCCGCCCGCCCCGCCCGCGCCCCTCCCGTCCATGAACCCGCGGCGGGTGGTGGCCGTGGTGCCCGACCTGTTCTTCGCCGCACGCATCGCCGGGGCCGCCGAGCGGGCCGGGGTCGGGCTCGAGCTGGTGCCGCCCGCCGGGGCGTTCGAGGCGATCCGCCGCCGGCCGCCCGACCTCGTCATCCTCGACCTGCACGCTCCCGGTGACCCGCTGGCCCTCGCCCGGGCCCTGCGCGCCGATCCCGCCACGCGCGGGCTGCGGGTGCTGGGCTTCTACGCCCACGTGGAGCGCGCCCTCCGGGACGCCGCCCGGGAGGCCGGGGTGGACCCGGTGCTCCCGCGATCGGCCTTCACGGCGCGCCTGCCGGCCCTGATCGCCGGCGAGCGGGAGGCCGGAGCCTAGCGGCGCCCGGATGGCGGGGGTCGCGCCGGCGACCCTTCGCGCCACGGCGGACCGACGGACGCGTCGTCGCGCGCCCGGCCCGCCGGGCGGGCGCAGACACGCCCCGGCCGGGCTTGCTAGACTGCGGGCCTCCGCGACCCGAGACGCCCACCCCGGAACCGACGCCATGACCCAGGAACCCGCCTCCGCCCGGACCCCCGCGCCGCCCCGCGTCCGCATCTCCTGCCCCGGGTGCGGCCGCAACGATCACGTCGCCTGGCCCGCGGGCGAGCCGGTCTACCACTGGAAGTGCTTCAACTGCGGCAAGGAGTTCGACCTCACGCGCGAGGGAGGGCACTGAGCGATGGGCACCCTCCTCCGCAGGCCGGGATGGTGGGCCTGCGCGCTGCTCCTGCTGCTCGCCCCCGGCGCCGGCGCCGACCCGCCCGCCTCCGATCCGCGCGCGATCGAGGTCGCCGACCGCGTGATGGCGGCGCTGGGGGGCCGGGAGCGCTGGGACCGGTTGCGTTACCTGCGCTGGCGGTTCGAGAGCATGGTCAACGACACGCTGCGACCCGGGCGACTCCACAGCTGGGACAAGCACACCGGCTGGCAGCGGGTCGAGGGCACCACCCGCGCCGGGCAGCGGTTCTGCTACATCGAGAACCTCCACGACTCGACCGGGATGGCCTGGGTGGACGGCCGCCGGATCGAGGGGGACTCGCTGCGCCCGCTGCTGCGCAGCGCCCACGCGATGTGGGTCAACGACAGCTACTGGTTCCTCATGCCCTACAAGCTGCGCGACCCGGGTGTGATCCTGACCTACGACGGGGAGGTGCGCGACTCGAGCGGCGCCGTCTACGACCGCATCGCGCTCTCGTTCGCCGGCGTGGGGCTCACCCCGGGGGACCGCTACTGGGTCCACGTGAACCGGGCGAACGACCGGGTCGAGCTGTGGGAGCACCTGCTGCAGAACGCCCAGCCCCCGCCGGTGCGCTGGACGTGGGAGGGCTGGGAGGAGCACGGCGGGCTGTGGTTCCCGACCGCGCACCGGACCGGCCGCCGCGTGCTCTACACGCGAGGGGTCGAGACGCCGAGCGAGCCGCGGCCCGGTGAGTACTCGGCGCCGTGACGCCGCCGCGCCCGGCGCCGGGGCCGGCCCGGACCGGCCGGCGTCCGGGGTGAGCGGTTGACGACCGACTACCGGGTCAGCGAGGTGTTCCTCTCCCTGCAGGGCGAGGGGCCCTCGGCGGGGACGCCCGCCCACTTCGTCCGGCTGCAGGGCTGCAGCGTCGGCTGCCGCTGGTGCGACTCGCGCTACACCTGGGACGCGGGTGGGGGCGAGGCCCGGCCCGCCGGGCGCATCTGGGCGGAGGCGGAGGGGCTCGGGGCCTCGCCGTTGCTGGTGGTGACCGGGGGCGAGCCGCTCGAACACCCGGGCCTCGCCGCCCTGCTCGAGCAGGGGCTCGGGCGCTGGCCGCGGGTCGAGGTCGAGACCAGCGGGATCGCCGCGCCCCCGCTCTCCCATCCGCGTCTGTTCTACAATGTGTCGCCCAAGCTGCCCTCCGCCACGCCACGCTGGGGCGACACCTGGCGGGCGGCGGCGGCCTGGGTGGCCGAGCCCAACGCCACCTTCAAGCTGGTGGTGGGGGACCCGCCCGACCCGGAGGATGCCCTGCGCCTGATCGCCGAGCACCGGCTGCCCCACCCGCGCGTCCTGCTGATGCCCGAGGGCCTCACCGACGAGCGCGTGCGCGCGCATGCCGCGACGCTGGCGGAGCTGTGCCGGCGCACCGGTCTGCGCATGAGCCCGCGGCTCCACGTGTGGCTGTGGGGCGCGAAGCGGGGCGTATGAGCGGGACGCGCGCGGCGGTGGTGCTGCTCTCGGGCGGCCTCGACTCGGCGACCTGTCTCGCCTGGGCGCGCGCGGAGGGGTTCGCCTGCCATACGCTGGCGGTGGACTATGGCCAGCGCCACCGGGTCGAGCTCGAGGCCGCGCGTCGCGTCGCGGCCGCGCTGGGGGCGGCCTCCCACCGCGTGGTCGCCGCCGACCTGCGGGCGATCGGCGGCTCCGCCCTCACCGACACGATCGCGGTGCCGCGGGACCGGCCGGCCGCGGCGCTCGGCGCCGACATCCCGGTGACCTACGTGCCGGCGCGGAACACGGTGCTGCTCGGGCTCGCCCTGGGCCTCGCCGAGACCCTGGGCGCCGCCGACCTGGTCGCCGGGATGAACGCGCTCGACTACTCGGGCTACCCCGACTGCCGGCCCGAGTTCGTCCGCGCCTTCGAGGCGCTGGCGCGCGTGGCGACCCGCGCCGGGGTCGAGGGGACGGCGTTCCGCGTCCACACCCCGCTCATGGCGCTCGACAAGGCCGCCATCCTCCGGCTCGGCGCGTCGCTGGGCGTGGACTACGCCCTCACGCATTCGTGCTACGACCCCGCGCCCGACGGCGGCGCCTGCGGGGGCTGCGACGCCTGCGTGCTGAGGCGGAACGGGTTCGCGGACGCCGGGATCGCCGACCCGACCCGGTACGCCGCCCCCGCGCGGAGCGGCTGAGCGATGCGCGTCCACCTCGCCCGCGACTACCGATTCGAGGCCGCGCACCGCCTGCCCATGGTGCCGCCCGAGCACAAGTGCGCGCGCATGCACGGCCACTCGTTCCGCATCGAGGTCGAGGTCGGCGGCGAGGTGGACCCGCGCACCGGCTGGCTCATCGACTTCGGCGAGATCACCGCCGTGGTCGAACCGCTGCTCCGGAACGAGCTGGATCACCGCTGCCTGAACGACGTGCCGGGGCTCGAGAACCCGACCTCGGAGATCCTCTGCCACTGGCTCTGGCAGCGCCTGCGCGGGAGCCTGCCCGGGCTCAGCGCCATCACCGTCCACGAGACCTGCACCGCCCGCTGCACCTACCGCGGGGAGTGAGATGAGCGGACGCCCCAAGGTGTTCGTCACCGGAGCCACCGGCTACCTCGGCAGCGCGGTCGCCGCCCGGCTCGTGCGCGCGGGGTACGAGGGCCGCGCACTGGTCCGCGGCCCCGCCCGGACGCGTTCGCTCGAAGGGATGGGGGCGCTGGCGGTCTACGGCGACCTCCGCGAGCCGGAGCGGGTGGTGGCGGAGATGAAGAACTGCGACGCGGTGGTCCACGCGGCGCTCGACCCCGACGACCCCGAGCGCTGCGACCAGGCCGCGCTCGCCGCGATCCGCACCGCCGCGCAGGACGGCCGGGTGCGGCGTCTCGTCTACACCAGCGGCGTATGGGTGCACGGCGACACGCGCGGCGCGATCGTGGACGAGACCGCCCCGCTGGCCGCCGCCGAGACCGTCCGCTGGCGGCCCGCGCACGAACAGGCGGCGCTCGACCTCGCCGGCGTCGAGGTGGCGGCGGTCGTGCTGCGCCCGGGGATGGTCTATGGCGGGCGCGGCGGCACCTTCGGCGACTGGTTCGCGGAGGCGCGCACGCGCGGCACGGTCACCTACCCGGGCGACGGCGCCCAGCGCTGGGGGATCGTGCACCGCGACGACATGGCCGACGCCTACGCGCTGGCGCTCGAGCACGCCGGCGGCGGCGGGCGCCTGCTGCTGGTGGACGAGTCGCGCTTCACCGTGCGCGCGCTGGCGGCGGCGATCGCCGCGGCGACCGGGGCGCGC
>CAZKQE010000099.1:0-8989 GCA_964554725.1 uncultured bacterium | reverse complement strand
CTGTTGTTGGCAAGACTAAGTGACCGCTTTTGACACGACTATCTGTCCGCTTTCCCAGGCGGCCCGCGATTGCTAGCCTGCGCGGGTCCGCAGCGTCCCCACTCGTGACGGAGGACCGCCCATGCCCTGGACCCGCCGCAGTTTCCTCGGCCGTGGGATCGCCGGCCTGCTCGCCGCCCTCGCCGCCCCGCGCGCCACCGCCGCGCAGTCGCCGGGCGGACCGCCGCCGCCGCGCGGGGCGGCGGTGCTGTGCAGCCGCGGCGAGCGCTGGGGACGGGCGGTGAACGATCCGGCCTGGCGCATCCTCGCCGGCGGCGGCGATTCGCTCGACGCGGTGGTCGCGGGCGCGCGGGTGGTCGAGCTCGACCCCGAGGACACCTCGGTCGGCTACGGCGGCCTGCCGAACGAGGACGGGGTGGTCCAGCTCGACGCCTCGGTGATGTCGGGCCGGCTGCGCAAGTCGGGCGCGGTCGGGGCGCTCGAGCGCATCAAGACGCCGAGCGAGGTGGCGCGCCGGGTCCTCGAGCGGACCGACCACGTCATGCTGGTGGGCGCGGGCGCGCTCCGCTTCGCGCGCGCCCACGGCTTCGAGGAGGCCGAGCTGCTCACCGAGGCGTCGCGGCTCCGCTGGCTGCGATGGAAGGAGAACCTGAGCCCCGACGACGACTGGCTGCCGCCCGCGGACGGGATCTACCGCGACCGCGCCGGGCGGCCGCAGGGCACCATCAACGTGCTCGCCGTGGACGCGGCCGGCGACGTGGCCGGCTGCACGACCACCAGCGGCCTCGCCTGGAAGCTGCCGGGCCGGCTCGGGGACTCGCCGATCGTGGGGGCCGGGCTCTACGTGGACAACGCGGCCGGTGCGGCCGGGGCCACCGGCCGCGGCGAGGAGGTGATCAAGACCTGCGGCAGCTTCAGCATCGTCGAGGCCATGCGGAGCGGCGACCCGCCGGCCGAGGCCTGCCGCGAGGCCCTGCGGAACATCGTGCGCTGGACGCGCGAGGACCCGGACTTCGACGTCAAGTACGTCGCGCTGCGGCGCGACGGCGAGGCGGCCTGCGTCGCGCTGCGCGGCCGCCGCGACCGCCCGCCCGAGGCGGCGCTGCGCACGGCGGCGGGCTTCCGGGTGATCGCCGGCAGCTACCTGTACGAGCAGCCCGCGGGGCGGTGAACCGGCCCTACAGCTCCACGTCGCGGTGGACGTCCTTGTAGTAGAGGTAGCGCGCCGGCGCGCTGCTCGTGGCGTAGAACGACTGCGGCACGTAGGGACCCATCCAGATGAAGTCCCCCTCCTTCACCTCGGACCACGTGTTCCCCAGGTAGTAGAGGCCCTGCCCCTGCAGGAAGTAGAGGCCGTGCTCCATGACGTGGGTCTCGATCATCGGCAGCGAGTAGCCGGGCGGGAAGGTGAAGATGTTCATCGCCATGTCGAACGCCAGCTCGGCCGGGAGCAGGGTCTTCAGCAGCAGCCCCTCGATCCCCATGTAGGTCTCGCCCGCCACCTGCGCCTCGTCGCCGACCCGGTCCGCGGGGGTCGCGCTCCCGAACGGCACGTACACCTTCTTCAGCCACAGCATGCGCAGCGGCCCGTCCGCGCGCACGGTCATGCGCGCGCCCGGCGCCCCGTAGGCGAAGCCGCCGGGGCCCAGCCGGTGGGCGCGGCCGTTCAGGTCGAGCGCGGCGCGACCCTCGAGCACGTAGAGGAACATCTCGACGTCGGCGCGCAGCGTCTGTTCGGTGCCGCCGCCGGCGGCGACCTCGAGCAGGTACTGGGCGAAGCGGGCGCCCATCGGCGGAGCGGTCAGCACCCGTGCCACCGTGTCCCGCCACTCGGGCAGCACGCTGGTCGCCATCCCCTCGGGAGGCAGGATCGCGTAGTTGCGCCGCACCACCGCCCGGCTCGCCACCAGACCGCTCTGTGCCATCCGTCCCCCCGCTGGTGCTCGCGGCCGCGCACGGCCGCCACGTGACCGGCCGCGTCCGGACGCGCCACCGGACGCGGCGGCGCGCGGTTTCCGCTCGCGCGTCCGCGCGCCCCCGACTAGAGTGGTGCGGCCATCCGCTCGGAGGAAGCCCCGATGACGACCTCGTCCGCCGGTGAGGATCTGCGCGACGCCCTCGCGCGCCTGACGCGCGCGAACCTCGCGTTCGCGCAAGCCTACCCCGGCGACCGCGCCGACCGCCAGCCGGTGCACACGGTGTACGGCGGCGCCCACCTCTTCACCGCCGGAGTGGCCCGCCGGCTGGGCGACGCCGCGCTTGCCGCGCTGGCGGAGAACGCGCCGGACGTCGCGTCGTTCGCCGCCGCGCTCGGGCTCCCGGAAGCCGTGGCGCCCATGGTCCACGCCCGGGTGGTCGAGAAGCTGCGACGCGAGCCGGTCGAGGACCTGCGCCTCGACTTCGAGGACGGCTACGGGCACCGGGCCGACGCCGAGGAGGACGGCCACGCGGTCTCGGCCGCCGAGGAGGTGGCGGCCGGGATGCGGGCGGGGAGCCTGCCCCCCTTCCTCGGCATCCGCATCAAGCCGCTCACCGAGGAGCTGCGCGCCCGCAGCCTGCGCACCCTCGACCGCTTCCTCACCACGCTGGCCGCCCGCGGCGGCGGCGCGCTGCCGGCGAACTTCGTCGTCACGCTCACCAAGGTCACCGTGCCCGAGCAGGTGCAGGCGGCGGTCGCCGCGCTCGCCGACCTCGAGCGCCGCCTCGCGCTGCCGCCGATCCCGCTCGAGCTGATGGTCGAGACCCCGCAGAGCCTGTTCGGGCCCCGCGGCGAGCTGGCGCTGCCGGCGCTGGTCGCGGCCGCCGAGGGCCGCTGCCGCGGCGCCCACCTCGGCATCTACGACCTGACCGCCGGCCTCGGCATCACCGCCGCCCATCAGGCCCCGGGGCATCCCGCCTGCGACTTCGCGCGGCAGGTCCTGCAGGTCGCGCTCGCCGGCACCGGCGTCACGCTGTCGGACGGGGCCACGAACGTGATGCCGGTCGGGCCGCACCGGGCGGGGGCGGACGGCCCGCCGCTCTCCGCGCGCGAGCAGGCCGAGAATCGGGCCGTGGTCCACCGCGCGTGGCGGACCCACTACGACGACGTGCGCGCCTCGCTGCGGCAGGGCTTCTACCAGGGCTGGGACCTCCACCCGGCGCAGCTCCCCACCCGCTACGCGGCCGTCTACGCGTTCTTCCTCGAGGCCCGCGACGACGCTTCGAGCCGGCTGCGCAACTTCCTCGAGCAGGCGGCCCAGGCGACCCGGGTCGGCACGGTGTTCGACGACGCGGCCACCGGCCAGGGGCTGCTCGGCTTCTTCCTGCGCGGCCTCGGCTGCGGCGCGCTCACCGAGGCGGAGGCGCGCGCGACCGGGCTCACCCCCGCGGAGCTGCGCGACCGCTCGTTCGTGCGCATCCTCGAGGCGCGGCGCACGGGAGTGAGCCCCTAGGGCGCGCTCCGGGAGCGCGCGGGGGACCTCGCCGGGGGCGCGGAATCCGGATGCCGCGGCGGGCCGCGGCGTGTATCGTGCCGCCATGAGCCGACGGATCGCGCGGACACTCCTGCTCCTGCTGGTCGCCGCGGGGATCGCGCGGGTCCCGGGCGCGCGGGCGCAGCCGCCGGGGACCGGCGTGATCACGCTCACGGTCACCGAGCATGGCGGCGTGGACCGTGCGGGCGCGCCCGTGACGAGCGGCGTGCCGGTGCCCGCCGAGCTGGCGGGCGGCGCCTGGGCGCTGTTCGACGGGCCGACCCAGGTCCCGCTCCAGACCACGCTGCTGCCCGCGCGCGGCGCGCCCTGGCTGCTGCTCGACTTCCAGACCACGCTGGCGGCCGGGGCCACGCGCACCTACACGTTGCGACCCCAGTTCGCCACCGCGGCCCCGGCCACGCCGGTCACCGTGGTCGAGGACGCGCAGCGGATCACGGTGACCACCGGCCCGCTGCGGGTCGAGGTGGGCCGCCAGGACTTCAACCTCGTGGACCGCGCATGGCTCGACCGCGACGGCGACGGCCAGTTCGCGGGCGGCGAGCAGGTGGTGTTCCCCGCCGCCGGCGCGAATCTGACCGCGCGCGCCGCCGGCGGCGCCCTCGACCACGTCGGACGCGGGCGCCCGTCGCGCATCGAGTGGGAGGACCGCGGCCCGCTGCGCGCGACGCTCCGGGTGGACGGCGCGTTCACGCTCGGCACCGACACGCTGCTCCACTACACGACCCGCCTCACCTGGTGGGCGGGCCGGAGCGTGCTGCGGATCGAGCACGTGCTCCGCAACTCGCTCGCCGCCCGCGAACGCTACGTGAAGCTGTCGTCTGCGCGGCTGGCGTTGGGCGGCGGGGCGACCTCGCGGGCCGAGCGGTCGGGCGCGCTGGTGTGGACGGCATTCGCCGCCCCGGGCGCGGTGCTCGAGCTGATCCCCGCCACGGTGATGGTCTCGACCGCCTACGACCCGGGCGCGGTCCCGCCCGTGCCGCGCACGAACAGCGTGGTGAACGTGGACGCGAACGGCGGGCTGGTCCTCGGCGACCTCTCCCACCACGGCGCGGTCTGGCACCTGGACTTCGACCCGCTCGCCGCCGGGGAGCGCACCCGCCGCACCGTGGCCGCCGCCGACCCGCTGCTGGCGCTCGCCGACGCCGCGCACTACAGCGCCCTCGGCGCGTTCGGGCAGGAGCGGTTCGGCAGCTACGAGGACGAGAAGGCGACCTACACGCGCTGGGGATGGACCTGGCCGACGCCGGGCAACCCGTGGAGCTACGAGCATCAGCGGCCGCGCGCCCCCGACCTCCACGCGAGCTGGTCGCTGCTCGATGCGACCAACGACCCCGAGTCGGACGACCTGTGGGAGAACCTCGTCATGGCCGCGCGGGTGCGCATCCCGCTCTTCCTCGACCGGGCGCGTGCGTGGCTCCGTTACCTGCGCTGGGAGTGGACGTTCCGGACCGACGGCTTCGAGTACGCGGGCGCCTGGGGCGCCTTCGCCGACGGGCCGGGCACCGCCTCGCGGCTCCCGGTCCTGAAGCCGGCGTTGACGGTGCTCGACACGCTGTACGTCGCGAACAACATCAAGCGGGGCAAGGCCGGCACCAGCCACCTGTGGAACGGCGGCCTGCTCGACGCCTACTACCTGACCGGGGACCGCGACGCGCTGGAGGCGGCGCTCGACGTCGCCGAGCAGGCGCGCCGCTTCATGGGCTGGCGCACGACCGGGGTCGGCGGCAACGCCCGCTTCCAGGCCCGCTGCCTGCTCGTGCTCACGCGCGCGTGGGAGGCGACCGGGGACCCGCGCTGGCGGGCGGCGGCGGACCACGCGGCCGGCCAGTTCACGACCTCGACCCGCTACGACCCGCGCGGGTTCTTCTTCGGCAGCGTGGACGACATGGGGCCGGCCTTCACCAGCCGCTTCGCGCCGGGCTCGAAACTGGTCACCCCGTTCATGATGGCGGCCGTGGTGCAGGCGCTCCACCGCTACTGGCTGGCGACCGATTCGCCCGCGGTGCGCGCGCAGCTGCTCCAGATCGCGACCTTCGCCCGCGACCACGGGCTCGACCCGGCGACCCGCTACTGCGGCGACGAGCTCGTCGTGGACTCGCCGGCGGCGGGCGACGTCCTCCACCTGTCCGTCAGCCAGTGGCGCAACGAGACGCCGATCGTCCCCTACGTGCGGCCCAGCTCGTCGGTGTCGTTCATCAACGCTCTGGTGATCGGACACCGCCTGACCGGCGACCGTTCCTTCCTCGACCGCGCGAAGCTGCACTGGAACCAGGCGACCAAGCGCGAGTACTACGCCCCCTACGGCGAGCTGATCGCCACCGACAGCCAGGTCGGGCGCTTCGCCAGCAGCCTGCAGAACTGGCCGGCGAACTCGCTCATCTTCCCCTACGCGGGCGACCTCACCGGGGTGAGCCTGCTGTTCCACGACGCCGCGCGGGCCGACACCACCGCGCCGCGGGCGATCCTCGATCTGAGGCGCGAGTAGCGCTCAACTGCCCCGATAGGTCGAGTAGCCGAACGGGCTCAGCAGCAGCGGCACGTGGTGGTGCTGGGCGGGCTCGCGCACCTCGAACACCACGGCGGCCTCGGGGAAGAACGCGTCCTGGCCGCGGGCGGCGAAGTAGGCCCCGGTCCCGAACGTGAGCCGGTAGGTGCCGGCGTCGAGGCGGGCGCCCCCGTCGAGCAGGTCGCGGACCCGGCCGTCGGCGTCGGTCGCGCGCTCGGCGAGCGTCACCCAGCCGCGGTCCGGGGTGCGCAGCTCGAGCCGCACCGGCACCCCGGCGGCCGGACGGCCGGCCGCGGTGTCGAGGACGTGGGTCGTGATCCCGCTCATCGCGCGCTCCCTCCCGCGGCCGGCGCGCCGCTCAGCGCGGGCCGCCCGTCAACCGGTCGAGCCTCAGCCGCATGATCTTCCACTGCTCGCGGGCGGCGACCGTCCGCTCGACCTCGGGGTCGTTCCCGAGCCGCGCGCGCAGCAGCCCCAGCATCTCCTCCGCGGTGAGGCCGGTGGCGAAGACGATGAAAATGTAGCCGAAGCGCTCCTCGTACGCACGATTGCCCTCGGCGAGCGCCTCGAGCACCGCCCGCGAGGCGGCGCCCACCCGCGCCTGCTCGCGCGAGGCGAGGTCGGCGGTCGAGGCGAACCGCCGCCGCAGCGACTCGAGGTCGCCGATCCGGGGGTGGTGGGCGAACGCCTCGCGCCAAGCGTCGGACCCGAGCGCGTTCCAGTGCTCGTGGGCGATGGACAGCAGGCAGCCGATGCTCGCGTAGGGCCGGCGCGCGACCATCCGCTCCACCCACTCGCGGGCGCCGCAGCAGCGGGCGAACACCTCGCGCGCGGCATCGGCCGGCAGCGCGTTCAGCTCCGCCAGCGTCATGCGGGCGGGTCCGTCGCCAGCCGGCGGCACAGGGCGGCCGTGAACCGCGCGCCCGCCACCAGGTCGGCCTCGTCGGTGAACTCCTCCGGGGTGTGGCTCATCCCGCCGCGGCTGGGGACGAACAGCAGCAGCGCCGGGACCCCGGCCTGGGCGAAGACCATCGTGTCGTGCGCGGCCCCGCTCGGCATCCGCCGGTGCGGGACGCCGCGCTCCTCCGCCAGCCGGGCGGCGGCGTCGGCGAGCGCGGGCGAGAGCGGCGTCGGCGCCTGCGCCGCCCCCGGCTCGAGCGCGAGCCGCAGGCCGCGGCGCTCGGCGATCTCCCGGCAGCGCGCGCCCACCCCGGCCGCCAGCGCCTCGAGTGCCTCCGCGCGGTCGTGGCGCATCTCGAGCCACAGCTCGCAGGCGCCCGGGACCACGTTGAAGAGGCCCGGCTCGGGGCGCACGAAGCCCGCGGTCGCCACCGCCGGCTCGCCGGCCGCGAGCGCCGCGTGCTCGGTGGCGAGGATCATCTCGGCCGCCGCCGCCAGCGTGTCGCGACGCAGCGCCATCGGCGTGGTGCCCGAGTGGCGCGCCGCGCCCGCGAGGCGCGCGACCCAGCGCCGGTAGCCGGCGATGCGCTCGACCACGCCGAGCGCGAGCCCGGCGGCCTCGAGCACCGGCCCCTGCTCGATGTGGAGCTCGATCTGGAGCGCCGGGCGGAAGGGCGGCGGGCTCCCGGGCCCGCCCGGGCCGGCGCAGCCGCGCGCGCGCGCGGCGTCGAGCGCCTGCCGCCACGTCACGCCCGCCCGGTCCGCGACCGCATCCAGCTCGGCCTCGGCGACCCGGCCGAGCAGGCTGCGCCCGCCCATCATGCCGCCGTGGAAGCGGCTGTCCTCCTCCTCGGCGGTGACGAACCCCACCACCGGGAGCCCCGGCCGTCCGCGCTGCGCGGCCGCGATGAGGAGCCCGGCGACGGTGCCGTAGGCGCCGTCGAAGCGGCCGCCGCGCACCACCGAGTCGAGGTGCGAGCCGACCATCAGGACCGGGCGCGCGGTGTCCCCCGGGGTGAGCGCGGGGTCGTGGAAGAACAGGTTGCCCGCCCAGTCGGCGGTGGCGGCGAGGCCGAGGGTCGCCGCCTCGGCGGCGAGCCAGCGGTGCGCCCCGCACCAGGCGTCGTCGTAGACGAGCCGCGTGACCCCGCCGCCGTCGGCGCCGAAGGTCGCCAGCCGCTCGAGCCGCCCGATCAGGTCGGGCGCGGCGATCTCCGGGTCGGGCGCGGACATGGCAGCGGACCCTAGCGGGTCGCGCGCGCGGGGTCCACCGGACCCGCCGCCGGGCGGGCGAGCAGCTCCCCCGCGGGCGCGCCGGGGAAGCGGTCGCCGCCCTCCCCGCCGCGCTCGAACACCAGGACTCCGCGGACGAACGTGGACCGCACCACGCCGGCGAGCCGCATGCCCTCGTACGGGGTGAGCGGATGGCGGTGCTGGAGGCGGGCCCCGGCGACCGTCCACCCGGCATCGGGCTCCCACACCACGAGGTCGGCGTCGGCGCCCGGCACGATCGCGCCCTTCCGCCCGGCGAGGCCCGCGAGTGCCGCCGGCGCCGCCGCCATCCAGCGGGCGAGGTCGCCGGGGGCGAATCCGCGCGCGCGCGCGCCGGTCCAGGTCGCGCTCGCCGCGACCTCCAGCGAGGCGATCCCACCCCATGCGTTCATGAAGTCGCCGTCCTCGCGCCGCTTGAGCTCGGGCGGGCACGGGGAGTGGTCGGAGGCCACCAGGTCGATGTCGCCGGCCGCCAGCGCCTGCCACAGCCGCTCGCGGTTCGCGCGGCCGCGGAGCGGCGGGGCGCACTTGTGCCCGGTCGCTCCGTCCGGGACCTCCTCGGCGGCGAAGGTGAGGTAGTGCGGGCAGGTCTCGACCGTGACCGGGAGCCCGCGGGCGCGCGCCGCGCGCAGGTCGGGCAGCGCCTCGGTCGCCGCGAGGTGGACGACGTGGACCCGGCAGCCGGTCTCGGCGGCGAGCCCGAGCAGCAGGCGCACCGCCTCGACCTCGACCGCGGGCGGCCGCGAGGCGAGCCAGGTGGCGTGGCGGCGCGGGTCGCCGGCGGCGTCCGCCGCGGCGGCCGCGGCGAGCGGCTCGGGCAGCATTGGGTGCACCAGCA
>CAZKQE010000098.1:0-8989 GCA_964554725.1 uncultured bacterium | reverse complement strand
CGGCGAGTCCGTCCCCGCCGGCCGAGAGCTGCGGCGCGGGCGGCGTCACGGCCGGCGGGCGCGGCCCGGTGCCGACCGGCACCACGCGCGTCCACAGCCCGGAGGTGGCGTTGTCGCCGGCGGCGCCCACCGTCCAGCCGCCGGCGATCTCGAGCGGGTCCCACACCGCCGCCGGCGGGAGCGCGAAGTCCTGTCCCGGGAACCCGGACCCGATCACCCGGTCCTGCACCAGCGGCACGTACCCCGCGCGCCGGACGGAGAGCCGGTAGGTGTCCTCCGGCAGGTCGAGCGAGTAGAGCCCGCTCGGGCCGGTGTGCTGGTGGACGTGGGTGTAGGCGAGCGACACCTCGGCGCCGTCGAGCGGGTTCGTGGTGGACTGGTCGCGCACGATCCCGGTGAAGGGCACCGTCGGCCGCGGCAGCAGCTCCAGCTCGACGGTGTCGCGGCTGCCGACGCCGACCGTGCGCGTCGCGGCGGCGTCGTAGTAGCCGAACTTCCGGGCCCGCACGGTGTGGGTGCCGGGCCCCGGCGCGAACTGGACGATCCCGTCGGCGGGGGTCCGCAGCGAGTCGCCGAGCGTCGTGAGGTGGACGTCCACGTCCGGGAACGGGGCGCCGGGCGCCGCGGAGGCCCCGCACAGGCAGGGGTCGGGGGCGCAGCAGCACGCGCCGGGGGCGGGGCCGCAGGCGTGCGCGGCGGCGACGCTGCCGCCGTTCACGACCCTCGCGCGGAGGATCCCGTAGTCGCGGGTGACGCGGTAGACGTAGAGGCCGGTGTTGCGGTCGCTGGCGACCACGGTGCCCGAAGGATAGAAGGGGGCCACGGCCCACACGCCCGAGAAGCCTCCCGAGGGACCCGGGTAGGAGTCCGCCCAGCCGAACTCCGCGGGGTGGGCGGGGTCGCTCAGGTCGAGCACGCGGATCCCCTCGGTGTAGTTCGCCAGGAACAGGTCGTTCCCGGCGACGTGCGCGTTGTGGACGATCGCCTCCGGGTTCGAGGTGATCGTGTTGGCGAGCGACGGGGTGGCGAGGCTGGCGATGTTGAAGATCTTGAGCGGCTCGCCCTTCGTCTCGTCGGTGACGTAGAGCCAGTTGCCGGTCGCGTCGGGCCAGGCGTTGTGGGTGAACCCGCCCGGGTAGGCCCAGGCGGAGGTCTGCGCCGGTGCGGCCGGGCTCGTGATGTCGATCACGCGCTGGATGCCGGGATAGATGGAGGACGCGTAGAGACGGTTCCCGATCGGCACCGAGTCGTGCACGTAGTCGTTGGTCGAGACCGGGATCGAGCCGCCCGGCCACCACGAGAGCTCGACCGGCGTCTCCGGGGTGGCGCCGATCCCGGTGTCGTTGAGCGCCAGGATGCGCATGCCGGCCGCCTGCCCGGAGACGTTGCGGGTGCCGTTGAGGACCAGCAGGCCGCGCGTCGTGTCCACCGAGACGGTGTGGGAGCGGACGACGTTCGTGGTGTAGGTGGCCGCCAGCACCGGGCTCTCGGGGTTCGTCATGCGGATGATCTGGAGGCCGTAGCCGGTGCCGGTGGCCTCGGTCACCACGTAGATCCAGTCCCGGTAGGACTTCATCTCGCGCCACACCGACGGGGGGCCCGGGATGAAACCGACCAGGTAGGTGGCGGCCGGGTCGGTGACGTTGTAGATCGCGGTGCCCCCGGTGCCGGTGGTGACGCCGTTGACCCCGATCGCCGCGTACTCGCGCCCGTCGCTGTGGACGTAGGACCAGCACGCGGAGTAGTTCTGGCCGCCCGCCGCCGGCGGGTAGTCGTTGCGCTGCGCCTTGAACTCGAAGTTGCGCGTGGGCGGCGCGGCGCCGGCCGCGCCGGCGAGCGCGGCGAGCAGGACGACCGGGAGGGCGGCGGACAGACGAAGGGACATGGCGAGGACCCTCGGGCGGGCGGCGGGGACGGGCTCGATGATATCGCGCCGCCCCCGGCCGGCGCCACCCTCCCGACCCCGGGGCGGCGCCCGGCCCGGCGGGGATGGGCTATGCTGCCGCCATGGCCTTCTCGCGCCGGCAGTTCCTGCGCGGCTCGGCCGCCGCATCGGCCGCGCTCCTGGTCCCGGACGGACTCGCGCTGCTGGCCGCCCGGCTGGCCGAGGCCGCCGTGCGCTCCGACCTGGCCGCCGCGGGGTACGGCCCGCTGCGGCCCGACCCGGCGGGGCTCCTCGACCTGCCGGAGGGATTCCGCTACCGGGCGTTCTCCACCGCGCGCACCGGCAGCGAGGACGACCGCCGGTTCACGCAGCGGCTGAGCAACGACGAGCTGGTCCCGGCCCGTCACGACGGCATGGCCGCCTTCGCCGGCCCCGACGGCCGCACGGTGCTGGTGCGGAACCACGAGCTGGAGCCGCACCATCGCCCGGTGGTCGATCCCGCCGGCCGCCGCCGCTACGACCGCCTCGGCACCGGCGGCACCACCACGCTGTGGGTGGACCGCGAGCGCAACCTGACCCGCTCCTTTCCCAGTCTCTCCGGCACCTTCCGCAACTGCGCCGGGGGCCCGACCCCGTGGGGCTCGTGGCTGTCGGCCGAGGAGTGCGTCTACATGCCGGGCGCGTACGACCCGGTCCGGCACGACCCGCGGCCCGACGTCGCCGAGCGCCACGGCTACGTGTTCGAGGTGGACGCCCGCGCCGAGGACCTGGTGGCTCCGGTCCCGATCCGCGCGATGGGCCGCTTCTACCACGAGGCGGTGGCGGTGGATCCCGCCACCGGGTTCGTCTACCTCACCGAGGACCGGATGGACGGCCTCCTCTACCGCTACCGTCCGGACGCCGTCACCGGCGGGGGCCGGCCCGCCGACCTCGCGGTCGGCGATCTCGCCCGCGGCGGGGTGCTCGAGGCGCTGCGGATCGTGGACCACCCCTCCGCCGACACCCGCAACCGCCGGCGGCGCGACTTCCCGCCCGGCGCCGCCTACGCGGTGGACTGGGTGCCGATCCCGGTCGTGGACCCGGACCTCGACAGCGAGAACGAGGGGCCCATGCGCCGGCCGCGCCCGGCGCCCACCTCGACGCGCGCCCAGGGGTTCGCGCTCGGCGCCGCACGGTTCGCGCGCAACGAGGGGATCGCGCTGCACGGCCGGGCGCTGACCTTCTGCGCCACCGACGGCGGACGGCGCGAGGCCGGCCAGGTGTGGCGGCTCGACCTGGCGACCGAGCGGCTGCGGCTGCTCCTCGAGCCCGACGACCTCACCCTGCTCGACGGCCCCGACAACCTCGCGCCGGGGCCGAACGGGGACCTGTTCGTGTGCGAGGACGGCGAGGGGGAGAACTTCGTCCACGCGATCACCCCGGGGGGCCGGCTCTACCGCTTCGCGCGCAACGCGCACAACGAGTCGGAGCTGGCCGGTGCCTGCTTCGCGCCCGACGGGCGCACGATGTTCGTGAACCTCCAGAGCCCGGGGGTCACGTTCGCGATCTGGGGCCCGTGGGAGAAACGCCGGGACTGAATTCATATTCACGGAGATGGGGATCCTATCTCCGTGATACTATCGATGCCGTCTCCGCCCGTTTCCCCGGCGCGGGCGCTCCTCGGTGGTGCGGCGAGGGTCGCGGCCCCGCACCCGCCCCCACCGTCCGGATCCCATGGCCCGCGTCACCCCGATCGCCACCACGACCCACGACCTCGACCGGGACCCGGCGGCCCGGGCCTGGGCCTCGCTCGGCGGACGCGCCCCGGCCCGTGTGACGCTGCTGCGCCGGGCCAGCCGGTCGAAACCCGCCATCCACCGCCTCGCGTTCGACCCGCCCGGGTCGCCGGCGGTGTACGGCAAGCGGTTCCACGCCGCCGGCCTCGCCCACGAGCGGCGCATCTACGAGACCGTCCTGCCGCGGCTGCCGGTGCCCACGGCGCGGTACCTGGGCGCCTGCGAGGACGCCGACGGCTCCGCCTGGATGTTCGTCGAGGACGTCGGCGACGCCTGCATGTCCCCGGTGGACCCGGGCCACCGCGCGCTGGCGGCGCGCTGGCTCGCGCTCCTCCACCGCTCGGCGGCGGAACGGGTCGCCGACCTCCCCCTCCCCGACGCCGGACCCGCCCGCTACCGCGCGCACCTGGTCGCCGGCCGCGCGGAGATCCGGCGCCGCGCCGGGAACCGCGCCCTGACGCCCGCCGACCGCGAGGTGCTCGCCGCGGTGATCGGGCGGACCGAGGCGCTCGAGGCGCTGTGGCCGCGGATCGAGCGCGCCTGCGCCGCCTGGCCGGTGACCCTGGTGCATGCCGACTTCCAGCCCAAGAACGTGCGGCTGCGGCGGACCGCGGACGGACCGACGGTGTGCCCGATCGACTGGGAGATGGCCGGCCGGGGCGTGCCGGCCGCCGACCTCGCCCTCGCCAGCAGCCCGAGCCTGGCGATGCACGTGGACCCCGCCGCCTACGAAGCGGGGATGCGCGAGCGCTGGCCCGCACTCGACGCCGCGGCGGTCCACCGGCTCTCGGTGGTCGGGCACCTGTTCCAGGCCCTGGCGGGGATCGACTGGGCCTCCGCCGACCTGGTGTTCGAATCGGCGCCGTCGCTGATCCGGCCGGTGAGCTCGATGCGGCGCTACCTGGCGCGGATCGCGGAGGCGCTCGCCGCCGCCGAGGACTGGCTGGTGTGAGCGCGTTGCTGGCCGGGCTCGTCCTCGCCGCGGCGGTGGACTCGACCGCGGCGGACGCCGGCCGCCCGACCCTGCGGGCGCTGCGCGCCGAGGGTCCGATCGCGGTGGACGGCGCGCTCGACGAGCCGGCGTGGCAGGCGGCCGAGCCGTTCGACGGACTCATCCAGCGCGACCCGGTCGAGGGTGCGCCGCCCAGCCAGCGCACCGAGGTGCGCGTCCTCTACGACGACGACGCGCTCTACGTGGGCGCCCGGCTCCACGACACCGCCCCCGACTCGGTCGCCGCGCGGCTCGCCCGCCGGGACGCCTCGACCGCGTCCGACCGCTTCGCGGTCTACCTCGATCCCTACCGCGACCGGCGCAGCGGCTACTACTTCATGGTGAACGCGGCCGGCACCCTCTACGACGGCACGCTCTCGAACGACGTGGAGGACGACAAGTCCTGGGACGGCGTCTGGGAGGGTCGGGCGCGGCGCGACGGCGCCGGCTGGACGGTCGAGATGCGGATCCCCTGGTCCCAGCTGCGCTTCCGCGCCGGTGACCGGCACCCGTGGGGGATCAACGTCGCGCGCGAGATCCCGCGCCGGCGCGAGCGCTCCTACGCCGCCTTCCGCCCGCGCAAGGCGAGCGGGTTCGTGTCCCGCTTCCCCGACCTCGCGGGGATCGAGGGGATCTCGCCCGGGATCGCGCTCGAGGTGATGCCCTACGTGACGGCCCAGACCGAACACCTCGGCCACGCCCCCGGCGATCCGTTCCACGACGGCGGGCGCACGCGCGGGAGCGCCGGCGGCGATCTCCGTACGCGGCTCGGCGGCATGACGCTGAACGCCACCGCCCACCCCGACTTCGGCCACGTCGAGGTGGACCCGGCGACCGTGAACCTCACCGACGTCGAGTCGTTCTTCGAGGAGAAGCGGCCATTCTTCGTCGAGGGTGCCGGCACCTTCGCGTTCGGCCGCCAGGGCGCCGGGGACTACTGGGACGCGGACTGGGACGACCCGCTCTTCTTCTACAGCCGCCGCATCGGGCGGGCGCCGCAGGGGCGCGTGCCGTCCTCGGAGTTCGAGGACGTCCCGGTCGCCGCGCGCATCCTCGGCGCGGGCAAGCTGATCGGACGCCCCGCGCGGGGCTGGAGCCTCGGCACGCTCCACGCCGTGACCGGGCGCGAGCGGGCGCGGCTCGCCGACCCCGACACCACGTGGGAGACCGAGATCGAGCCGCTCACCTACTACGGCGTGCTGCGGGCCCAGCGCGAGTCGGGGCGGCGACGGGCGGGCCTCGGCGTGCTGGGGACCGCGGCGGTGCGCGCCTTCGACGAACCCGCGCTGCGCAGCCAGCTCAACGGCTCCTCGCTGATGGGCGGACTCGACGGCTGGCTGGTCCTCGACCGGAACGAGACCTGGGTGGTGTCCGGCTGGTCGGCCGTCTCGCGCGTCGAGGGCACGCCGCGGCGGATGATCGCGCTCCAGCGCAGCTCGGCCCACTACTTCCAGCGCCCCGACGCCGCCCACGTCGAGGTGGACTCCGCCGCCACCTCGCTCACCGGCTTCGCCGGCCGCGTGTGGGTGAACCGGCAGCGGGGCGCGGTGCTGTTCAACTCGGCGGTCGGCTTCGTGCGCCCGGAGTTCGACGTCAACGACCTCGGGTTCCAGCGCCGCTCCGACGTCGTGAACGGCCACGTCGGGAGCGGATACAAGTGGACGAAGCCGACGCCCCTCTTCCGTTACCAGACCCTCAAGGCCGCCGCGTTCTGGACCCTGGACCACGGCGGGAACGCCACCCGGCGCGGCGTCGAGGCGTCCTCCTACACCGAGTTCCGGAACGGGCACACCCTCGGCGCCTACGGGACGTTCGACGCCGCCGCCCTCCACCACCGCCGCACCCGGGGCGGCCCGCTCACCCGCAACCTCCACGCGTTCTCGGTCGGACTCGACTATCTGAGCGACACCCAGCGCCGCACCTACATCTACCTCTCGGCGGGCGGGCGCAGCTCGGTCTCGGGCTCCTGGAACGCCTTCGCCTACCCGGGCGTCGAGTGGCGTCCGATCCCCGCGCTGAGCCTCAAGCTCACGCCGGGATGGGAGCGGCTGCACGAGGACGCGCAGTACGTCACGGCGCTCGCGGATCCCGCCTCGCCGACCTACGGGCGGCGCTACGTGTTCGCCACCCTCGACCAGCACACGGTCTCGGCCTCGCTGCGCCTCAACTGGACCTTCACCCCGCGGCTCGGGCTCCAGACCTACGTCCAGCCGTTCGTGTCCTCGGCCGCCTACCGCGGGTTCAAGTCGCTGGCCGCGCCGCGCAGCTACTCGTTCGAGCCGTCGGGCTACTCCGACGACCTCGACTTCACCGTCCGCTCCCTGAAGGGGAACGCGGTGCTGCGCTGGGAGTACCGGCCGGGCTCGACGATGTACCTGGTGTGGACCCAGCGGCGCTCGGAGTCGGACCCGTTCGCCGAGAGCCCGCTGCCGGTCGGGCGCGTGGGGGACGCGCGGCCCGAGAACATCGTGCTCCTCAAGCTCTCCTGCTACCTCAGCCGCTGACGCCGCCGCCGGTGCGCACCGGGGCCGGTACCGCGACCAGCCGCCCACCGTCCACCTCGAGCCGCAGGTCGCAGCCGGCCAGCGTGCTGAGCCGGTGGGCGACGATGAAGGTGGTCCGGTCCCGCACGAGCCGCTCGATGGCCTCCATGATGAGGGCCTCGGCCTGCAGGTCCACCGCGCTGGTGGGCTCGTCGAGGATGAGGATCGGGGCGTCGCGCAGGAACGCGCGGGCGAGCGCGATCCGCTGGCGCTCGCCGCCCGAGAGCGTCATCCCGCGCTCGCCCACCGGCGTGTCGTACCCGTGGGGCAGCCGGCGGATGAAGTCGTGGGCGTTCGCCGCCTTCGCGGCCGCCACGACCTCCTCCGCGCCCGCGTCGGGACGCGCGTAGGCGATGTTCTCGCCCACGGTGGTCGAGAACAGCACGGAGTCCTGGAGCACCATCGCGTACTGACGTCGCAGGTCGGCGAGCCGGTACTCGCGCAGGTCGCGTCCGTCGAGCAGGATGCGGCCCGCGGTCGGGTCGTGGAGACGCAGCAGCAGCCCCACCAGCGTGCTCTTGCCGGCGCCGGTGGGTCCCGCGATGCCCACCCGGCTGGCGGCCGGGGCCGCGAACGCGACGTCGCGCAGCACGAGGCGGTCGGGGGCGTAGCCGAACGAGACGCCCTCGAACTCGATCCCGCCCCGTGCGCGCCCGAGGGGTCGAGCGTTCGGCCGTTCGACGACGTCGGGCGCGTCGTCGAGCAGGGCGAACGCCCGCTCCGCCCCGGCCAGCTTCGACTGCAGCCCCGCCGCCCGCTTGCTCAGCGTGCGCAACGGCTCGTAGAGCTGCGTCAGGTAGCCCATCACGAGCAGCAGCTCGCCGAGCGTGAGCGAGCCCGCCTGCACGTGACGCACGCCCACGAACAGCACGACGGCGCTCCCGAGCGCGGTCAGCACCCCCACCTGGAGGCCGAAGGCCCCCTCGGCGAGGCTCAGGCGCAGGCGCGCCCCGGTGCTGCGTCCCGAGCGCTGCAGGAACCGCCGGTGCTCGCGCTCCTCCTGGCCGAACGCCTTCACCACGCGCAGCGCCCCCAGCACCTCCTGGACCACCGCGAGCGCCGAGGTCTCGAGCGCGCGCACCTCGTGCCAGCGCCGGCGCAGCCGCCGCCGGTACAGATGGTTGAGCAGGAACAGGAGCGGCGCGACCGCGAGCGCCACCAGCGCCAGCTGGGCGTCGATGCGGGCGGTGACCACGAGCATCCCGACCACCGTGAGCGCGGCGGTGACCGACGGCAGCACGCTCTCGACGACGATGCCCTGGGCGTCGCGCGCGTCCTTCTCGATCCGGGTGATCGCGTCGGCGGTGCCGCGCCGGTCGTGGTGGGCGAGCGAGAGGCGCTGCGCGTGGAGGAAGAGGCGGGCGCGCAGGTCGAGGGTCTGTCGCTCGATCAGGAACGAGCGGAGCCACTGGTTCGCGAGCTCCTGGAGCTGCCGGATCAGCGCGATCGCGACCAGCAGCCCGACGGCGATCGCCAGCGCACCGCCCGGCGACGGCGCGACACCCGGGAACCGCAGCAGGCGCGGCAGCGGATGGTCGCCGAGCACGCTGTCGACGGCGATCTTGAGCGGCAGCGGCGTCAGCAGGCTGAGCGGCGCGAGCAGCAGCCCGTTCGCGAACAGCGCCGCGAGCCGGAGCCGGTAGGGGCGCGCGCCTGCGAGCAGCCGGCCGAGCATCGCCCGGTCGGAGGGGCCGGCGCGGCGGGTCATGGCGCCGTCCGCCGCGCGCGCGGGCGGCGTGCCGGCGGGGGCCGGCGCCGCGCGCCGTCAGGCATCGGCGGCGAACCCGCTCGCCAG
>CAZKQE010000097.1:0-9034 GCA_964554725.1 uncultured bacterium | reverse complement strand
GCCGGGGGCCGCACGGCGGTCGCCGCGGGCGGGCGCGGCGCCCCGTCGCCCTCGCGCGGCGGCGCGGCGGGCGCCTCGCCCCACGCCGCGAGATGGTCGGGGACGCGGTCGCTCGCGCCCACGGAATCGAGCGCATCGAACGCGAGCGCCGTCGCGAGCAGGCCGCGCTCGAGGATGCGCTCCAGGTCCGCGGGGTCGAGCGGGATGCCCTCGGCGCGCAGGTTGCCCCGCAGCCGGTCGACGATCCGCTCCGTCGTCCCCTCGCGCATCGCGTTCCCTCCTCACGCGGTCCCCGACCATCGTCGCCGCCGGCCGCTCCGAGGTCAATCGGCGGCGGGCGCGGCGCCGGGGAGGCGCGGCGCCGCGCCGGTCGGGAGGTTTTGCCGCCCGCTCGCGGCGCGTGCTACGCTCGCGCGCCTTGCATCGTCCGCACCCGCTCCCGGCCGCGCTCCCGACCTTCCCTTCGCCCGCACGAGGCCCCGCTTGACGCTCGAGACCGGCACCACCGACCTCCAGGCCGTCGAGGCCCTGAAGCAGGCCCGCGAGAAGATCCTCGGCGAGCTGCGCAAGGTGATCGTCGGCCAGCAGGAGGTCATCGAGCAGCTGCTCACCGCGCTGTTCGCGAACGGGCACGTGCTGCTGGTGGGCGTGCCGGGCCTCGCGAAGACGCTGCTGGTGTCGAGCCTGGCGCAGGTGCTGGACCTCAAGTTCAACCGCATCCAGTTCACGCCCGACCTGATGCCGAGCGACATCACCGGCACCGACGTGCTCGAGGAGAGCGACGCCGGGCGGCGGGAGATCCGCTTCATCCCGGGGCCGGTGTTCGCGAACATCGTGCTCGCCGACGAGATCAACCGCACCCCGCCCAAGACGCAGGCGGCGCTGCTCCAGGCGATGCAGGAGAAGCAGGTCACGGTCGGCGGGCAGACGTTCGACCTGGCGCTGCCGTTCTTCGTGCTGGCGACCCAGAACCCGATCGAGCTCGAGGGCACCTACCCGCTGCCCGAGGCCCAGCTCGACCGGTTCATGTTCAACGTCCGCGTCTCCTATCCCTCGCAGGACGAGGAGGAGCGCATCGTCGCCTCGACCACCTCGGCCTACGAGGCGAAGCTCGAGCGGGTGCTGGGAGCGGCCGACATCCTGGCGCTGCAGAAGCTGATCCGCCGCGTCCCGGTCGCCGATCACGTCGTGCGCTACGCCGTGCGGCTCGCGCGCGCGACCCGCGGCGGCGGCGACGCGCCCGGGCTGGTGAGCCAGTGGGTGTCGTGGGGCGCGGGCCCGCGCGCCTCGCAGTACCTGGTGCTGGGGGCGAAGACCCGCGCGGTGCTGCTGGGTCGGTTCGCACCCGGCATCGAGGACGTGCGGGCGGTGGCGCCCGCGGTGCTGCGGCACCGCATCGTCACCAACTTCACCGCCGAGGCCGAGGGCATCAAGCCCGACCGCATCATCGAGGAGCTGCTGAAGAGCGTGCCGTCGGAGTAGCGGCAGAGTCCGGCCGCACCCAGCTCGGAGGAACCCGCGCGCATGGCCGCCACGCCCGCCGTCCCCGCCCGCAGCGAGATCGAGCTCAAGCGCCAGATCGGGCTCTACGCCGCCACCGCGATCACGGTCGGCAACATCATCGGCTCGGGCATCTTCCGCTCGCCCCACTCGGTCGCCCAGCACCTCGACGGCTTCTGGCCGGTCGTCCTCGCCTGGGTGATCGGCGGCGTGCTCTCGATCTGCGGCTCGCTGGTGCTCGCCGAGCTGGCGGTCGCGCATCCCCGCACCGGCGGCCTCTACGTCTTCATCCGCCACGCCTTCGGCGACGCGTTCGGGTTCGTGTTCGGCTGGGCCAACCTGTGGGTGATCAAGCCGACCGTGATCGCCTCGATCACCAGCGTGTTCGCGCTCTACCTGTGCCAGGTGCTGGGCTGGCCCAAGGGGGCGGAGTTCCCGGTCGGCGCCGGCGCGATCCTGCTCCTGACGTTCGTGAACTGGCTCGGGGTCAAGGAGGGGGCGGGCACGCAGTCGGTCTTCACCACGCTCAAGGTGCTCGGCATCGCCGGGCTGTGCGCGGCGGCGTTCCTGCTGGCGCCGAGCCACCCGCCCAGCGCGGTCGAGGTGATCGCGCGGCCGCCCGACACCTCGTTCCTGCAGGCGCTGGCGCTGGCGATGATCGCGGTGCTGTTCGCCTACGACGGCTGGACCGACTCGACCTACGTCGCCGGCGAGGTGGTGAACCCGCGGCGCACGATGCCGATCGCGATCGTCTGGGGCACCTGGCTCGTCATCGCGGTCTACGTGGTCACCAACCTCGCCTATCTCCACGTGCTGAGCCCGGAGGGCGTGCGGCAGTACGAGGCGGTGGGCTCGGAGACGATCCGCCGCCTGCTCGGGCAGGGCGGGGCGGCGGCGCTCGCCGTGCTGGTCGCGGTCTCGACCTTCGGCACCACGAACGGCGCCATCCTGACCGGGCCGCGCGTGACCCAGGCGATGGCGGCGGACGGCCTGCTGTGGAAGCCGCTCGCGCGGCTCGACCCGGCGCGCGGCACGCCGGCGCTGGCGCTCTGGGTGCAGGGCGTGCTCGCCTGCCTGTGGCTGTGGTTCGCGGGCGGGTTCGAGGACGTCTCGGGCTGGTTCGTCACCACCTCGTGGCTGTTCTACGCGCTCACCACGGCCTCGATCTTCGTCCAGCGCCGGCGCGAGGCCCGCGGCGAGGTCCCCGCGCCCTCCTATCGCACGCCGCTCTACCCGCTCACGCCGATCCTGTTCGTGCTGGCGACCGCGCTCATCATCTTCAGCGACCTGCGCGACAGCGGCTGGAAGGCGTGGGCCGGGGTCGGCATCGCCGCCCTCGGCTTCCCGGTCTACGCGCTGTGGAAGGGTCGCGGCACCCGCGCGCGCTGACCGCCATGGCCGACGACGACCGCGACGCCTACCTGGAGCCCGCGCTCTACGACCTCGCCTACTCCTGGCACACGGACGACCTCCCGTTCTACGTCGCCCGGGCGAAGGAGGCGCGCGGCCCGGTGCTCGAGGCGGGCTGCGGCACCGGGCGCGTGCTCCTCCCGACCCTCCAGGCCGGCGTCGACATCGACGGATTCGACCTGCGCGCCGGCATGATCGCGCACCTGGCGCGCAAGGCGGCGGCGCTCGGGTTCCAGCCGAAGCTCTCGGTCGCCGACATGCGCGACGTCACCATGCCCCGGCGCTATGCCCTCATCACCATCCCGTTCCGGGCGTTCCAGCACCTGCTCACGACCGCGGACCAGGTCGCGGCGCTGCGCTGCATGCGCGAGCACCTCGAGAGCGGCGGCGCGCTGGTGTTCGACGTGTTCTTCCCGAGCTTCGAGCGCCTGGTCCAGCCCGACGGCGAAGCGATCCTCGAGCGCGAGTTCCCCCATCCCGAGACCGGGCTGCCGGTGGCGATGTACGTCACGCGGCGGAGCGACCGCGTGGAGCAGGTGCTCCATGTCGAGCGCGAGATCGTCGAGTCCGACCCGCGCGGCTACGCCGGGCCCACCCACCGCGACCGGTTCAGCATGCGCTGGACGTGGAAGCCCGAGATGGAGCTGCTCCTCGCCGCCGCCGGGTTCTCGCGCTGGAGCGTCGCCGGCGGCTTCGACGGCCGCCCGCTCGAGAAGGACACGGACCAGATGGTGTGGACCGCCTGGAAGGATTGAGTCCCGCGCGCGCGGCGGGCCCGTTCAGAACAGCTGATACGTGAGCCCGACCGACAGCGTCTGCTTGAACTGCCCCGACTTGCGCACGTTGCGGTCGATCTCCGGCGCCAGCACCGCGAGCGGCAGCGCGTTGTTCACGTTCGCCGCGGCGTCGAACTTGTCGTAGACGAGGTGGACCAGCAGTCCCACGGACAGGTGCTTCGTGATGCCGGCGGTGAAGGTGTTGAGGAACGCGACGTCGGTCGCCTTCCAGAACCCGGCCACCGGCTCCCGCGACGGGTCGGCGGCGAGGGCGGCGGCGTCGAACGCCTCGAGCGCGTCCGCCTTCGAGTAGAACACCGGCTTGAACACCTGCAGCGAGCCCTTGTAGATCACCTTCTTCTCCAGCATCGGCCAGGTCGCGCCGGTGTTCCACTCGACGCCGCCGTCGTTCGACGTGAAGCTCTCCTTCGCCAGCGTGACCGGGTCGACGATCGACTTCGCCAGCGTCTGGCGGAACCCGAACCCGATGCGGCTGATGACCTCGCGGTCCTCGGTCTTCACCACCACCCGGGCGACGCCGGCGCTCTCCTTGAGCTTGACCGGGTTGAACGGGATCGCGCCCAGCGGGTTGCTGCGGTCGCTGAACTGGGTCTCGGCGCGGACGGCGAGGAACGGGTCCACGAGCGACTGCAACGTCCAGCGGCTGGTGGACTCGAAGGCGATGAGATCGGTGGTCTTGTCGGGCGCGCCCCACGCGAGCTTCGCGGGATCCGCCGGGTCCACGACCTGCCGGGAGGTCTGCCCGTAGGCGAGCTGGAGCGAGTTCGAGAGGTTGTAGCGGACGCTGCACTGGCGCTCGGCCTTCACGTCGCCGTTGAGCACCCAGACGATGGATCCGCGGTCCCCGCCGTGCCAGTTGCGGCTGAACGAGCTCTGGGTGAGCGTGAGGCCGGTGGTGGCGGTGACGCGCCAGGGCCCCGGTTCGACCGGCTTCGGCTCGGCGGCGGCCGCGACGGCGACGGACAGCAGCAGGGCGCACAGCGACACGGCGGCGGGACGGGAGGTCATCGGGAACCCCTTTCGCAGGCGGTGGAGGGGGCGGGCGGGTTCGCCCGCGCCGGGACCCGGCGGAACCCCACGCGCCGGGGGCCGGCGAGATTAGCCGACCGGCGGTCTTTCGACTAGGCTGACGGGCCCTCCGGCCCGCCGGCGGCGGCGCCTGCCGCGCCGGGCCGGAGGCGAACCGACCCGCCGTCCGCCCCTCCCGACCCAGCCGAGGAGAGACCCCGATGCGGATCTACCTGACCGAGTTCGTCGGCACGTTCTTCCTGGTCCTCACGATCGGGCTGGCGCGGCTCTCCGGCACCACCGTGGCCCCGCTCGCGGTGGGCGCGATGCTGATGGCGATGGTGTACATGGGCGGGCACGTCTCGGGCGCCCACTACAACCCGGCGGTGACGCTGGCGGTGTGGCTGCGCGGCCGCCTGCCGGCCGGGCGCGTCGTGCCCTACTGGCTCGCCCAGTGCCTCGCCGCGCTGCTCGCCGCGTTCGTCGTCCACATCGTGACCGGCCTCAACTTCGGTCCCGCCCCGGCCCCGGCGGCGCAGGGGCTGCAGGCGCTGGCGGTCGAGGCGCTGTTCACCTTCGCGCTGGCCCTGGTGGTGCTCAACGTCGCCACCTCGCGCGCGACCGAGGGGAACTCCTACTACGGGCTGGCGATCGGCTTCACCGTCGCCGCCTCCGCGTTCGCCGGCGGGCCCGTCTCGGGCGCGGCGTTCAACCCGGCGGTCGGCCTCGGCCCGATCGTGATCGAGGCGTTCATGGGCGACGGCGGCTTCGGCCACCTGTGGCTCTACCTGGTCGGGCCGCTCGCGGGCGGCGCGATCGCCGCGCTCGTGTACCGCGCCCAGCACGCCGGCGAGCCGGACTGAACCGCCGATGACACCCTCCGCCCCCCGCTCCGGCTCGGGCGCCCAGCCCGATCGCGGCCTCGCCCGCGGCCCGGGCGACGGCCGCGCCTACCTCGACCCCGCCGTGGTCGCCCGCCTCGCCCACCTCGACGTGCGCGCCCGTCTGGTGGTCGAGGGGTTCATCTCGGGCATGCACCGCAGCCCCTTCCACGGCTTCAGCGTCGAGTTCGCGGAGCATCGCCCCTACATGCCGGGCGACCCGCTCAAGAACCTCGACTGGAAGGTGTGGGGCCGCAGCGACCGGCTGCTGATCAAGCAGTACACCGAGGAGACCAACCTGCGCTGCCACCTGCTGCTCGACCTCTCGGGCTCGATGGCGTTCCAGTCTCCGCGCGCGGCGCTCAGCAAGCTCGGCTACGCGCAGTCGCTCGCCGCCGCGCTCGCCTACCTGATGCTCCAGCAGCAGGACGCGGTCGGGGCGATGCTGTTCGCCGAGCGCCCGCTCCGCTACCTGCCGGCGCGCGCGGTGCGCTCGCACCTCGACGAGGTGCTCAAGGCGCTGGGCGGCGCCGAGCCGCAGGGCCGCACGCGGCTCGGCCCGGCGCTCCACGAGCTGGCCGAGCGCATCAAGCGCCGCGGTCTGGTGGTGCTGCTCTCCGACCTGATGGACGACCCGGCCGAGGTACTGCTGGGGTTGCAGCACTTCCGCCACCGCCGGCACGAGGTCGTGGTGTTCCACATCCTCGACCCCGACGAGGTCGAGTTCCCCTACACGGACACCACCACCTTCGTGGACATGGAGAGCGACCAGCGGCTGACGACCGAGCCGTGGGAGATCGCGAAGCGCTACCGCGAGCGGCTGGCGGCCTGGTCCGCGCACTACGCGCGCGCCTGTCGCGAGAACCGGATCGACTACGTGCGTCTCGACACCCGCACGCCGTTCGACCGCGCCCTGCTCGCCTACCTCGAGAAACGGGCGCGGCTGCTGTGACGCCGCGCTTCCCTGCCCGCCGGTGAGCTTCCTCAACCCGCTGTTCCTGTTCGGCCTGGTCGCGGCCGCGGTCCCCATCCTCATCCACCTGTTCACGCGGCGCCGGCCGCGCGAGCGGGCGTTCCCGTCGCTCGAGTTCCTGTCCGAGGTGAACCGCAGCGAGATCCGGCGCCTGCGGCTGCGCCAGTGGCTGCTGCTGCTGCTGCGCACGCTGGCGGTCGCGGCGCTCGCGCTCGCGATCAGCCGCCCGGCGCTGCGCGGCGCCGCCGGCCTCTCGCGCAGCGCCTCGACCACGGTGGTCGCGCTGGTGGACCGCAGCGGCAGCATGGGCGCCGCCGCCCCCGACGGCACGGTGCTGGCGGCCGCCCGCCGCGCGCTCGAAGGCCTGCTGGCGACGCTGGGCCCGGCCGACGAGCTGCTGCTGGTCCCCTACGACCAGGGCCCGCACCCGGTCTCGGCCGCGCCGCTCGGCGACGTCGCCCGGTTGCGGGCCGAGGTCCAGGCCCTGACCCCGGCGGCGCGCGCGACCGACCACGGGTCCGCGCTCGAGTACGCGGCACGCGCGCTGGCCGCGAGCCACGCCCTGAACCGCGAGCTGTTCTGGCTCTCCGACTTCCAGGCGGCCGGATTCGCGGACGGCGGCGCCGAGGCGATCCGCGTGCCGCCCGGCCCGTGGGAGCGGTCGCGCGTCTACCTGCTGCCGTTCGCGCCCGTCCACCGCGCCAACGTCGGCCTCACCGAGGCGACGCTGGCGCCGGGGGGCGCGGGCGCGGCGCTCACCGTCGGTGGCGGCGCCTACGGGGCGCGGCCGGGGGATCTGAGCGTCGAGGTGCGCGACCTCTCGGGCGACGCCGAGCTCGGCCGCGGCTATCTCTCGGTCCCCGAGCGCGGCGAGGCGACCACGCTGCTCCCGCTCGCCCGGCTGCCGGAGCAGGGGGGGGTCGCAGTGCTGCCCGACGACGCGCTGGCGCTCGACAACCGCCGCGTGTTCGCCGCCGGCCGCGCCGGCACCGTGCGCATCCTGCTGCGCGAGGACGGCGCGGCCTCGCCGCTCCGCCTCGCGCTCGAGGCCGGCGGCCCGGCCTCGGGCCTCGAGGTCGTCGCCGTGGACGCGACCGGGCTGGCGGCGCGCGTCGGCGAGGCGGACGTGGTGGTGCTGAACGACCTGATGCGGCTCGGGCCGGTCGAGCAGCAGGCGGTGCTCGACTACCACCGCGGCGGCGGCGGCCTGTTCGTGGTGCTGGGGGAGCGCGCCGACCCCGCGGCGTGGAACGCCGTCCTGCTCGCCGAACTCGGCGTCGGCACGCTCGCCGGCGTCGAGTCCGCCGCCCCCGGGGCCGCGTGGCGGCTGCGGCGGGCGGTCGCCGGCCATCCGGTGCTGGCGGGGTTCCCGGCGCGCCCCGGCGAGGCGCTCTCGACCGCCAGCCTGCGCCGCATCCCGGTTCTCGCCCGCGCGGGTGCCGCGCGGCCCGCCGCCGGCGTCCGCGTGCTGCTCGAGTACGACCGCACCCGCCCGGCGCTGGTCGAGGCGCCGAACGCGCTGGTGCTGGCCGCCACCTTCGATCCGGCGGTCTCCGACCTCGCCGTGAGCGGCGCGTTCCTGCCGCTCGTCCACCAGTGCGTCAAGGTGCTCGCGCGCGGCACCGCGGCCGGCTCGTTCGAGCCCGGCGAGCGCTACAGCGCCCCCGCCGGCACCGGCGCCTGGCGCATCGAGGACGATCGCGGCCGCGAGGTGCCGAGCGGGCTCGCCACCGAGTCCGGCGCCACGCGGCTCACCTCGGAGCCGCTCGAGCGGCCCGGGCTCTACCGGGTGCTGCGCGGCGGCACGCTCCACCACACGTTCGCGGTGAACCCGGCGCGCGCCGAGTCCGACCTGACGCCGGTCCCCGAGGCGGCGCTGGTGCGCGCCTTCCCGCCTGGGCGCGCGCAGGTGCTGCGGCCCGGAGCCGACCTCGCGCGCCGCGTGCGCGAGGCGCGCTACGGGCGCGAGCTGTGGGGCTGGTTCGTGGTCGCGGCGCTGGCGTTGCTGGTGGCCGAGATGATCCTCGCCCGCTGGGGGATGGAGGGCCGCCGGCCGGCGCCCGAGACCGCGTAGCGCCGGACCGCGCGGGCGCCTACTCCGGGGACTCCACCCGCACGCCCTTCGGCAACGCCTCCGGATTCAGCACGTTGAGCACGACGCGGCGGTTGCGCAGCAGCTCCTCGTCGTTCCGCTCCCGGGTCTCGGGGCGCGTCTCGCCGTAGCCCTTCGCCACCAGGTTCGCGGCAGTCAGGCGGAAACGGCCGAGCAGCCACGCCCGCACCGCCTCGGCCCGCTCCTGGCTCAGGCGCAGGTTGTGGCGGTCGGAGCCGCGGGTGTCGGTGTGGCCCTCGATCTCGATGCGCAGGTCGGGGAACTTCTCGAGCGCCTCGCCCGCCTCGCGCAGCGAGGCCTCGGACTCCGGCAGCAGCACCGCGCTGTTCGTCTCGAAGTAGACGTTCTCGAG
>CAZKQE010000096.1:0-9071 GCA_964554725.1 uncultured bacterium | reverse complement strand
CGGGCGCACCGCAGCGGCGGCCGCCAGCAGCGCGCCGAACACGCACACGACGCTGGCGCCGGGGGGCGCCGAGAGCCAGGTCGAGGTGAGCATGCCGAGCGCGCTGGCGAGCGCCGCGACCGCCCAGCCGATGGCGAGTCGGGCGCGGATCCCGCGGGCGAACAGCACCGCGGTCACGCTCGGCACGATCAGGTAGCTGAACACCACCAGCACGCCGCCCAGCTCGACCGACGCGGTCACCGTGACCCCGAACGTGACGTAGAAGAGGAAGTCCCACCCCCGCACGTTGATCCCCGCGGCGCGCGCGGCCGCCGGGTCCCTGGAGATGAGCAGGAACGGCCGGCGCCACAGGAGGTGGAGCGCGCCGAGCACGGCGTAGAGCAGCGCGAGCCGGACGACGTCGCCGCGGTCCACGGCGAGCAGCTGGCCGACCAGCACGTCGCGGATGTGCTCGGCCCCGTGCGGGGCGTTGTTGAGGATCAGCACGGTGGCGGCCGCGGCGACGGCGTAGACGATGCCGATGATCGCCTCCTGCGGGACCGGTCCGCGGTCGGAGCGCGTGAACGAGAACACCGCCGCACCCAGCACGGTGAACCCGAGCGCGGCGGCATAGGTGGGCGGGTCGTGCGGATCGAGCCCCCACAGCGTCGCCACCGCGGCCCCGAGCACCGCGAGCTGGGCGAGCGAGAGGTCCACGAAGATGACCTCGCGCTCGACCACGTGGAGCCCGAGGTAGACGTGGATCCCGGCGATGCACAGCAGCCCGAGGAAGGGCCAGAGGAGGAAGGGGAGCGCCTCGATCATCGCGCGCCCCGGCGCTCCAGCGCCGGCTCGATCGCGGCGAACAGGCGGTCGAACAGGTCGAAGTAGGTGCGGATCGCCGGCTCGTCCGCGACCGAGGCGGGCAGGACGAGGAGCGGGACGCCGGACTGCTGCGAGATCCGCCGCGGCAGGCGCGGGTCGAAGTAGTCCTCCATGAGCATGAGGGCCACGTCCCCCTGCTTCATGCGGTTCACCAGGGCGAGGACGTGGTTGGGCGAGGGCGGGATGCCGGGCCGCGGCTCGACCAGGTCCACCACCTCGAGCTGGAAGGCGCGCGCGAAGTAGGACCACGACCGGTGGTAGGTGACGACCTTGCGGCCGGGGAGGCCGATCGCGCGCGACCGCTCCTGCCAGCGCGCGACCGCCGCCGCGAGCCGCCGCTCGAAGTCGGCGCAGCGTCGTTCGAACCGCGGGGCGTCGGCCGGCGAGACGCGGATCAGCCCGTCGCGGATGGCGCGCGCGATGGGCGCGCCGTTCGCCGGGTCGAGCCAGTAGTGCGGGTTGCCCCAGGGGTGGACGTCGCCCTGGGCCCGGCTCACGGTCTGCGGGACCTCGATCACCTCGACCTGGGCCGAGGCGTCCACGAAGCCCGGGGCCCCGGGCAGGATGCGCGGGTTGCGCGCCCCCTGCAGCAGGCCCGGCGCCCAGGCCACCTCGAGGTCGCGCCCGACCTGAACGAACAGGGCCGCGTCGCGGAGCTGCACCATGTAGGAGGGCTTGGCGTCCACGAAGTGGGGGTCCTGGTAGCCGCGGCAGAGCGCGGTCACGCGCACCCGGTCGCCGCCCACCTCGCGGGCGATGGCGGCGAGGTCCTCGGTGGTGGTGACGACCGACAGCGGCTTCGCCTCGGCGCGGGGGCCCGGCACGCCGGCGGCGCCGGCGAGCAGCAGGGCGGCGAACGCGGTGACGAGGGCGGGAGTCCTCCGCCCACCGTCGGGGCGGCGGGATCCGGTCGCGGTTCTCATGGTCGCTCCCTTCCGGGGCTCAGTAGGGGTGGGCGCCGTGGGGACCGATGTTGAAGGTCCACTTGAGGAAGGCGGCGTCGCGGTCGCGGTCGTCCGTGCGGTCGTGGAGGCGGCGGAACTGGACGCTCACGGCCGAGAACTCGCTCGGCTGGTACTGGAGCAGCGCGAGCGCGCCGGTCACCCGTTCGCCGCCGCCCGGTGCGTCGACCCGGTCGAACCGCGCGCCGGCCCGCCACTGCCGCGCGAACTGATAGACGACGTAGCCGTAGCCGCCGCCCCGGGTGGGTGCGCCGGCCGCGCCGCCGCGGCCGCCGAGCAGCTCGACCTGGACCAGCAGCGACCGGTAGATGGCGCGCCGCGGGTTCTTCCAGCGCAGCGTCAGGTCGGCGGCGCCGAGCCGCGTCCGTTCGCCGTCGCCGCGCAGGGCCGGGTGGGCGCGGGCGCCCGCGACCGAGAGGCCGAGGTTCAGGTCCACGCTCTCGCCGAACGGGAGGAACACGCTGGTGCGCCCGAGCGCGAGCAGGTCGCCGCGGCGGTCACGGCCGAAGACCGGGCTCGCGAGCGAATCCGGCGCCGCGCCGAGCTGGGCGATCACGTCCCAGTAGAGTCCCGCCGGGTTGGGGACCAGGAGCGAGGCCGAGACGCCGGCGATCGCCAGCCCCTCGCCGCCGAGCCACGCCGCCGCCGCCGCCGGGCGGTCGGCGAACGGCGTCTCCGGCGGATGGGTGCGGTTGAACTTCCCGAAGTCGGCCCGGAACCTCCCGAACCGCGCCTGGCCGCCGCCGGGGAGCGCCAGCCAGGTGAGCGTGCCCTCCTCGATCTCGAGGCCCTCCGACCCCGCCGAGAGGAAGAAGTCGGCGCGGCTGTGCGGATCCACCGCGGCCTGCAGGGCGATCTCGGCTTCGGAGAGGGCGAAGGCGTCGGCGGGAAGCGAGGGATCGTTCCCCGCCACGCCGACGAACAGCCCGAGGACGCTGATCGCCGGATTGGCGATGGAGGCCCCCGGGGCGGGACGGTCCGGGGACGGCGGCGCGGGCGCCGGCTGGGCGGCGGCCGGCCCGCCGGCGACGGCGAGCGTGAACGCGAGCGAGAGTGCGAGTCCGGGATCTCGGATCATGGCCCTGGTCCTGGGTGGGTCGCGGGGCGTGCGCGCCCGCGCCGTGTGCGGGGCACGCTCGACACCGGGACGCGGAAGAGGGCGCGCGGAGCGCGCCGTGGCCGCGGAACCTCAGGGACGGGGCGGGGCGCGGCTCGGCGTGGCGGCGCGGAGGACCTCGCCCGGCGCCGCCGGGGCGTGGGGCTGCAGCGGCCCAGCGCCCGCGTCGGGGGCGGCGGGGGCCGAACGGACTTCGGCGGCGACCGCCGGCGCGTGCCCGACGCTGCAGACCGCGCACACGTGGTCGCCCGCGTCCTCGTGATCGTGCGTGCCGGCGGCGAACGGCGCCACCAGCGTCAGCAACGCCAGCAGGGGCACGAGCCGGCGGGCGAGGGTACGGAGGAGGACGGTGACGCTCGGCATGGATCGGGACTCCGTGGGCGGTGAGGGGGGCAGCATGCGGCGCGGACCGGCGGCGGTCAAGCGGGGAGGGGCGCCGCGGAGGGCCCGCGGGCCTTGCCGCCCGGGTCCAGGCGTCCTACCGTGGGCGCTCGTCCCGCCGGTCCGACCCTCCACCGGGAGCGCTCCGATGCCCGATCTGATCCTGCTCGCCGAAGCCGACGGGGTGGCGACGATGGTGCTGAACCGCCCCGAGAAGCTGAACGCGTTCGACGACGAGATGCGCCGGCAGTTCCTGACGGCGGTGGACACCGTGGCGACCCGGCCGGGGGTGCGCGCGCTGGTGATCACCGGCGCCGGGCGCGCGTTCTCGGCCGGCGGGGACATCGGCTACATGGTGCGGCTCAAACAGGAGGGGGCCGACTACGAGGGCGGGCTCGGCACCCTGGTCGCCGCCGGCTCGAGCGCGATCGCGCGCATCGCGTCGCTGCCGTTCCCGACCATCGCCAGCGTCAACGGCGCCGCTGCCGGCGGCGGGTGCAACCTCGCGCTCGCGTGCGACCTGCGCATCGCCTCGGACCGGGCCGGCTTCGGCCAGAGCTTCGTCAAGATCGGCATGCACACCGACTGGGGCGGGAGCTACCTCCTGCCGCGGCTGGTCGGCCTGGCGAAGGCGCTCGAGCTGTGCTGGCTGGGCGACATGGTGGACGCCGCCGAAGCGCTGCGGATCGGGCTGGTGAACCGCGTGGTGCCGCACGAGCGGCTCGACGAGGAGACGCGCGCGCTGGCGGCCCGGCTCGCGAGCGCGCCGCGCACCAGCGTGCTCGCCGCGAAGCACAACCTGCGTGCCTCGTTCTCGCGCACGCTCGAGGAGTGCCTCGACGCCGAGTACCGGGCGCAGGCGGCCTGCTGGGAGAGCGCCGACTCCGGCGAGGGCGTGCGCGCGTTCGTCGAGAAGCGGGCCCCGCGGTTCGACCCCGACGCCGCGGCCGCCGGGGCGACCTCGTCCCCGGCGGCGCGACGGTTCGAGTGATCTAGGCCTTGCGCGCCCGCACCTTGATCGAGGCGACCGCCGCGAACGCATCGCGCTGCGGCGAGTCGGCCGGGAGCGAGTCGACGCCCACCTGGTAGCCGCTCTCCGCCACCACCTCGACGTCGGCGAAGCCGGCCTCGCGCATCATGCGCAGGTAGTCGGCCCGCGGGGAGGCGCCGGCGACACAGCCGACGTAGAGCTCCACGTCCTGCTCCAGCTCGGGCGGCAGCGGTCGCGTGAGCACCAGGTCGCTCACCAGCATGCGGCCGCCCGGCTTCAGCGCCCGCAGCGCCTCGCGGAACACCCGCGGCTTGTCGGGGGAGAGGTTGACGACGCAGTTCGAGATGACGAGGTCCACGGTGCCGTCGGCGACCGGCAGGTTCTCGATCTCGCCGAGCCGGAACTCGACGTTCGGCCAGTCGCTCTTCGCGGCGTTGGCGCGCGCCCGGTCGATCATCGCCTGGGTCATGTCCACGCCGATCACGCGGCCGGCGGGGCCCACCTCGCGGGCGGCGAGGAAGCAGTCGATGCCGGCGCCCGAGCCCAGATCCAGTACCGTCTCGCCCGGCCGGGCGTCGGCGTAGGCGAGCGGGCTGCCGCACCCGAGCCCCAGGTTCGAGCCCTCGGGCACCGCGGCCTTCTGCTCGGCGGTGTAGCCGATCTGGTCGAGCACCTGCGCCCCGGTCTCGGGCGTCGTCTTCGCGGGGTCGTCCTGCGCGCAGCCGCAGCCGCAGCCGCACGACCTGCCCTCGGCGATCGCGCCGTACTTCTCGCGCACCACCACCCGGATGTCGCTCTCCCCGCCCACGGTCCCGGTCTTCCCGCTCATCGGTTCGCTCCTCTCGACGGCGCTCCGATGGCGCCGATCAGGTCCTTGATGCGTTGCACGGCCTTGGGATCGACGCAGTAGCACACCCGCGGCCCGTCCACCTCGCCGCTCACCAGCCCCGCCTGCTTCAGCACCTTGAGGTGCTGCGAGACGGTCGCCTGGGCGAGCGGCAGCCCGTCCACGATCTCCCCGCACACGCAGTCGCCCTGGGCGAGCAGGCGGCGCAGGATCGCGACGCGGGCCGGGTGGCCGAGCGCCTTGGCGAGCCGCGCCAGCTCGGTGTCGCTCGAAGTCGGCGCGGTGGCCGCCCGGCCGCCGCGCAGGGCGCGGGCGGTGGCCTTCCCGGTGGTCTTCGTCGTCGGTGCCACGAGCCCTCCCATCGTTAATCGCAAATATACGATGAGATGGGGCGCGAAAGGAAGCACGTTTTCTTCGCCGGGGGTCGCCCGGGCCGCCCGGCGACCCCCGGGAAGCGGCGCAAGTCGTTGCGCCGGCGCGTTGACGCTGCCCGAAGCGGGTGCCTATAATCCCGCGTCCTGCCCCGACCATCCCGCGCGGCGGCCCCACGCCGGCCCCGCCCGTTCGCGCCACGACCCTCCAACGGAGACCGCCACCATGGAAGCCACGAAGACGAAGCTGGTCGAGTACCGCGTCAAGAACGCCGTCGCCTGGATCGAGCTGACGGATCCGCCGGCGAACACCTACACCTACGAGATGATGCGTGACCTCGACGAGTGCATCCTCAAGGCGCGCTTCGACGAAGGCGTGCACGTCATCGTCCTGCGCGGGGCCGGGGAGAAGTTCTTCTGCGCGGGCGCCAACATCAACATGCTCAAGACGGTGGACCCGACCTTCAAGTACTACTTCTGCCTGCACGCGAACGAGACCCTGAATCGTCTCGAGCACACCCCCAAGCTGGTGATCGCGGCGCTGAACGGCCACACCGTCGGCGGCGGGCTCGAGATCGCGATGGCCGCCGACCTGCGGATCGCGCGCAAGGGCGCCGGCAAGGTCGGCCTGCCCGAGGTGACGCTCGGCGTGCTGCCGGGCACCGGCGGCACGCAGCGGCTGGCGCGGCTCATCAACAAGAGCACCGCGATCGAGTTGATGGTGACCGGCGAGACGTTCGACTTCGAGCGCGGCAAGGAGCTGGGGATCGTCTCGCAGATCTGGGAGACGGCGAGCGCCGAGGAGTTCTTCGAGAAGGTGCAGAAGTTCGCCGAGCAGTTCTGCCCGCCGAACAAGGCGGCGAAGGCGGTGGGCCGCATCAAGCGCTCGGTCCAGAGCGGGGCCGAGATCCCGTTCGAGTCGGCGCTGGCGGTCGAACGCGAGCTGCAGCAGCAGCTGTTCCAGAGCGAGGACGCCAAGGAGGGGCTGGCCGCCTACGTCGAGAAGCGCAAGCCCAACTTCTCCGGCCGCTGAGCGGCCGGCGGACGCCGTCCCGGGGCCGCTCCGCGATCGCGCGGGGCGGCCCCGCCCGCTCCCGCCCCCGATGACCCCCTCCGCACTCCGCACGCTCCGCGCGGCGCTGCCGCTGCTGGCGGCGCTCTCGGCCGCCGCCCCGCCGGCGCTCGCCGCCGACGAGGCGGCGACGCCGCACCTCACCTCGCTGCGCACCGGCACGCTGCACTTCCCGGCGCCGGGGGCGATGGTGGTGGCGCTCGGGATCGAGTACCTGCCCGAGATCACGAACGACCTCGCCGGCGTGCGCGGCGGGCTCCTGCGGCTGCCGACGCTGGGCCTGCGGCTCGGCCTCGCGGACCAGGCGTCGTTCCAGGTGAGCTGGCCGGTCTACAACCGGCTCGCGATCGACGAACAGCGCGAGCCGCCGCCGCTCGGCCGGCGGCTGGGGTCGTCGTCGAGCGACTGGGGCGACGTCACCGTGGCGACCCTGATCCGGCTGCGCGCCGAGGGGGACGGATGGCCCGGCTGGGGGCTGCGGTTCGCGGCCGAGCTGCCCACCAGCAACGAGCTGCTGGGGGTGGGCGACAACACCACCGACGTGTTCGCCTCGCTGCTGTTCGCCCGCACCTTCGCCGGGCGGCTCGGCCTCCACGCGGATGTCGGGGTCGGCATCCTCACCGAGCGCACCCGCAGCTTCGCCCAGAACGACGTGCTCACCTACGGCGTGCTCGCCGACTGGCGCGCCCGCCCCGGGCTCCACCTGGTCGGCGAGGCGGCCGGGCACTGGTCCACCCGCGGCGGCGTGCCGGGGACCGCGAGCCGCGGCGAGCTGCGCGCCGGGGTCGACCTGCGCCGCGGGCGCGTCCACTGGACGGCGCTGGTGCTGCACGGCCTCACGCCGACGGACTCGCGCGGGCTGGGCGCGGCCCTCACCGCCTCGACGCGCTGGACGGTGCTCCGTCCCTCCGCCGCGCCGGCGCGCCCGTAGCCGCCGTCGGCGCGCGCGTCCGTGGGCTATAGTCCCCTCATGCACTCCCCGCGCCGGTCCTGCCGCCTCGCGGCCGCGACCGTGCTCCTCGCCCTCGCGCCGGCGCACCCGGCCACGGCCGCGGACGGGGCCGCCGCCGACTCGGGGCGCCGGGGGCCGGTGCTGCTGGTCCCCACCGTCGCCGACAGCGCGCCCCCCGAGTCCGCGCCGGCGCCGCTGCTCGTTCCGGGCCGGCCCAATCCGCCCGACAGCACCACGCTGAGCCTCGCCGAGCGCGCCCGCGACGCCTACCGGCTGGGCGTGCGCCTGGAGGAGGGGGGCGCCCACGGTCCGGCGATCGTCTCGTACCGGAACGCGCTCCGGTTCGACCCGACCCTGCCGGACGCCAACTTCCGGATGGCGATGCTGTTCCTCACCCGCGACCAGGTTGGCGAGGCGGTCAAGTGTCTGCTCGGCGAGCTGACCCACCACCCGGACAACGTCGAGGCCGACCGCCAGCTCGGCCTCTGCTTCGCGCGCCTCGGCGACAGCACCCGCGCCGTCGCCCACCTCGAGCGGCTCGCGCGCGCGCGCCCGCGCGACGGCACGGTGTGGCACGCGCTCGGCTCGGTCTACCTCTCGGCGGGCCGCCCGCGCGACGCCGAGGGGGCGCTGCGCCGCGCGCTGCGGCTCGCACCGACCACCGCCGAGGAGCTGCGCGACATGGGCGCGACCCTGGCGGCGCTGGGACGCGAGGCCGAGGCCCGCATCCACTACCGGCGCGCGCTCGGCCTGGCGCCCGGGGACGCCCCGACCTGGCTCAACCTGGGCAACCTCGAGCGGCGCGCGTCGCGGCCGGACAGCGCGCTGCGCATGTACCGGCAGGCCGAGGCCGCCGACTCGGCGTTCACGCCCGCCCTCGACGCGCAGATCCAGATGTTGCGCCTCGCCGGTCGCGACGCCGACGCGGCCGGCGTGATGCGGCGCTGGCTGCGGCACCATCCCGACCACCATCGCACCCGGATCGAGACGATCCGCCAGCTCGAGGCGCTCGGGCGCGGGGACGAGGCGCTCGAGGTCGCGCGCGAGGGCCCCGCGCGGGTGCCCGACAGCGGACACCCGGAGCTCATCCTGGGCATGACGCTGCAGGCGCGTGGCGACACGCGTGGCGCGCTCGCCGCGCTGCGCCGCGCCGAGCGCCTGTTCTCCGCCGAACCCGGGGAGCGCGCGCGCGTCGCCTCGACCATCGAGCGGATGCGCGCGGCGGCGCCCGACTCTCTGCGACCGGTGTTCGAGGCCGACAGCGTGGCGGCCGCGCGTCGGCGGACGCGCTAGCCGGGCGCCCGGCGTTGCGCGGGCCCGCGCCATCCGATAGATTCGACCGTCACCGCCCCCCGCGTACCCCCGAACCGGAAGGACCCCGATGCCCGGCGCCCAGCGCACGCTGTACCTCGCCGCCCCGCGCGGCTTCTGCGCCGGCGTGGACCGGGCGATCGACATCGTTGATAGTGCGCGGCAGGGGTAAGGGTCGCCGGGCTACGTGCGGCCCGAGCGCG
>CAZKQE010000095.1:0-9112 GCA_964554725.1 uncultured bacterium | reverse complement strand
TCGGCGATCGCTATGAAGAGGCTGCGACGTATCGGATCCTCGCCCTCTCGGCCGCGGCGCTCGGCGATCCCGGAGCGGCAAAGCGGTGGTTCGATCAGGGGTTCGCCTACTACGACGACATCGAGACCCCCTACGAGTGGGGCAAGCTCTGGATGGCCTACGGGGACTGGCTGCGGGGGCCGCACGCCGGCGAGTTCGCGGACCGTCGTGCGGCCCTCGAGGCCTATCTCGCGGCACGGGACCAGTTCGAACGGATGGGGGCCGAGGGCAAGCTGGCGGAGGCGGTGGCCCGCATCGCCGAGATGACGCCGGCATGGTCGGCCGGGGCCGAAGGCGGGGCGCCACCGTCCTCAGAGCCGCAGGACTTGGACATGACCCGCCCGCGGCGAAGACCCCGCGCCGCGGCCGACCTGGAGCGCCGTTCCGCCTGGGCCCGGGAGACGTTCGGGTTCCTGACCCGCAGCCCGCTGGTGCTCAACCTGCTCACGGACGTGAGCAAGTTCGCCTCGGCCGGTGCGCCGATGCTCATCCTCGGGGAGTCGGGCACCGGGAAGGAGCTGATCGCGAATGGGGTCCACCGACTCTCGGGTCGTTCCGGGCAGTTCGTGCCGATCAACTGCGCGAACCTGCCGCGGGACGTCATCGAGAGCGAACTGTTCGGCCACGTGGCGGGCTCGTTCACCGGGGCGACCCGCGACAAACCGGGACTGTTCGAGGTGTGCGACGGCGGCACCGCCTTCCTCGACGAGATCGCCGAGATGCCTATCGAACTGCAGGCCCGGTTGCTGCGCTTCCTCGAGACGGGCGAGATCCGCCGCGTCGGCGCCAACCGGAATCTGGCGATCGACGCCCTGGTCGTGGCGGCGACCAATCGGGACCGCGCCTCGCTCGAGAAGGGGGAGGGGTTCCGGCCGGACCTGTACTATCGCCTGGCCCACGCGGTCGTGGTGCTGCCCCCGCTGCGGAAGCGCGGGGAGGACGTCGAACTGCTCATCCACCACTTCTTCGACGAGGCGTGCCGCACCCATGGGAAGCGGGCGCGCCTCGCGGCGGGCGCCCGCGACCGCCTCGTCGGCTACCCGTGGCCGGGCAACGTGCGGCAGCTCCGGGGCGTCGTGAGCCGTCTCGTCATCCTCGCGACGGACGACCGCGAGATCCCCGCCGAGGCCGTGCAGCTGGACGACGCGGAGGTGGCCGCGACGCTCAGCGAGGAGCTCCTGCACGCGGAACGGCGGCGGATGGTGGAAGCCCTCGCCGAGGCGAACGGCAGCCGGACCGACGCCGCCCGCGTCCTCGGGATGGCGCGGACGACCTTCGTCACCAAGATGAAGCGTTACGGGATCCGCTGACCACCGACGCCCCGCCGGGCTCGCCTCCGGGCCCGCCCTCGACCGCCCGCCGGGCCGCTCCCGCCGCTACCGATGGCAGGTCCCGCTGCCCGAGTCGGTGTAGGTCTTTCCGGCAACCGGGACGAACTCCCACGAGTAGCTGCCGGGTCCCAGCGTCAGCTTGAGCACCCCGTAGCTGTCCACGTTGTAGGCCTCGGTGTTGGCGATCGGCGTGCTGAACGAATAGTGCCCGGCCCCGCCCATGCCGGCGACGAACTGCCGGATGCCGCGGACCGGGTCGGCGACCCCGTCCGGGGTCTGGGGCGCGAAGCGCTGGTAGTTGTGATCGTGGCCGACCACGACGATCTCGGCCCCGGCCTCGTAGAGCGCCTGCCACAGCGGGCGCGAGGCGGTGGAGCTGCCGTGGGTGCCCGAGCTGAAGCGCGGGTGGTGCCAGTAGGCGATCGTGCACTCCTTGGTGCTGGCCGCGAGGTCCGCGCGCAGCCACTGCTCCTGCGGCGAGCCGGCCCCCATGTCCTGGTTGCTGTCGAGCGAGATGACGTGCCAGTCGCCGAGATCGTAGCTGTAGTAACCGCGTCCCGACGGTCCCGCGTTGGCGCCGAAGTAGCGGTGGTAACCGGCCGCACCCGCGGTGTGGTGGTCGTGGTTGCCCGGCGACGGCCGCGTGCGCCCCTTGTGCCGGCCCCAGGTCGGTTCGTACTTGCTCGCGAAGTCCGCGTCCGTGCCGTCGGGGTAGGCGTTGTCGCCGGTCGTGAACACCGTCCCGGCGATCGTATCGAGCAGCTTCGCCGTCGCCTCGGCGCCGCTGCCGCCGTTGGCGATGTCACCGGCGCCCACGAGCACGTTGGTCGTCCCGGGCGGCGGGGGCGGGGGCGGGGGAGTCCCGGTCCCCGGCGGGTCGGGCTCGGGCGCCACGTTCGAGTGGAGGCACGAGACCTGGGCGAGGAGGACGAACGTCAGGGCGAGCAGACCGGTGAGTGCCGGGCGCGCGGGCCCGCGGAGTGTCAGCGGCATGAGCGTGATCTCCTTCTCCCACCCGGGGAGTGCGGATGCCTCCGTCGCGGGACGGGAAGCCTCGCGGCGGACCTCGTGGTACGGGTGGGGAGCGGGAATGCAGATGCACTCTAACGGTACCGGGGTGCGATGCAAAAGAGGCAATCACGATACCGTGTGATATTCGCGCCGACGAGGCGAATCGCGTCGCCTGGGGCGAATGCCCCGCCGCATCCATCGCGCCGTCCCGGGTCAGGGGCTGCGCGGGGAGGGTATCGGCAGCCCGGGACCGGTTCCCCACCCGGGTGCGCCGGGTACGCAGCGCCGGCCGACCGGGACGCCGGCGGCCGCGCCGATGAGGCTCAGGCCCGCGAGCGCGGCGGGCCCAGGGTGCGGTAGCGTCGGCCGGGGCGACTGCGCGGCGTCCAGATCTCGCCGTGGAGGGGATCGCGGACCGAGAGGAACGCGAAGCGACGGAGGGCGCGATCGGTGGAGAGGACCTCGCGGACGCCGTGCTCGCGCAGGACGACGGCGGTCTCGAGGCCGCCCGGGACGCCGACGCCGGGCGGGAGGCCGGCCAGGACCTCGCCCAGCACCGCACCGTGGCGCTCGGTCGGGCCGAGCGCGCGCACCGCGGGGCCGGCGAGCACGCTCGCGACGAAGGCCCAGCCGTCCCCGGCGGCGAGCGGTCGGGCGACCGCGTGCGGGTGGGTCACGAGTGCGAGGAACCCGTGGATCGCCGGCCAGGGCACCGCCCACGGCGCGTCGCCGTTCACCAGCTCCTCGAGCACGGCGGCGGCGCGCCGATGCTCGGGCGCGTACCGGTTCACGGCGTAGGCGAGCAGGGTCGCGTCCACCGCGATCATGGCGCTTCCCGTCGTGGCGCGATGTCGGGGGCGATGTCGGCGGGCCCGCTCGTGGCGGGCGGGCTCAGGAACGGACCGAGGTCGTAGGAGGGGAGAGTGACGCGCGGCCGCCGCGCGGGCGGGCGCGCCGCGAGCCCGAGGCGCAGGGCGCGCTCGACGACGTCGGTGAGCGTGCGGCCCTCCTCGGCGGCGCGCCGACGCAGCGCCGCGTGGAGTCCGGGGTCGAGAACGAGGGTCGTGCGCTTCATATGCAAAAGCATAACTTACTCACGGCTGTCCGTCACGCCGGGTTTCGTGACTTGAACCGGGGGCGGCCGCTCGGGCACAATCCCCGCGTCGCTCATCGAGCGGGTCCCCGTTCCACTCCAACGTCGAGGTTTGCGATGGTCAAGAAGCCGACGCGCCGCGCCAACGGCGCCGCCACCAACGGAGCGGCCGTCACCGGCCACGTCAAGGACATGCGCCTGGCGCGCGAGGGGCGCCAGCGGATCGAGTGGGCGGACCGCCACATGCCGGTGTTGCGCCAGATCCGCAGCCGCTTCGCCAAGGAGCGTCCGCTGCGCGGCATGCGCATCGCCGCATGTCTGCACGTGACGACCGAGACCGCCAACCTCGCCCGTACCCTGAAGGCCGGCGGCGCCGAGGTGTTCCTGTGCGGCTCGAACCCGCTCAGCACCCAGGACGACGTCGCCGCGGCGCTGGTCGGGCACTACGGGATCGCGACCTTCGCCATCAAGGGCGAGGACCACAAGACGTACTACTCGCACATCCTCTCGTGCATCGAGGCGCGCCCGACCGTGACCATGGACGACGGCTGCGACCTGGTCACGGTGCTCCACACGAAGAAGCGCCCGTACCTGCGCGGCGTCCTGGCCGGGACCGAGGAGACCTCGACCGGCGTGACGCGCCTGCGCGCGATGGCAGCGAGCAAGGTGCTCCGCTACCCGGTGATCGCGATCAACGACGCCGACACGAAGCACCTGTTCGACAATCGGTACGGTACCGGTCAGAGCACGATGGACGGGATCCTGCGGGCGACGAACATGCTGATCGCCGGCTCGACCGTGGTGGTCGCCGGCTACGGCTGGTGCGGCCGCGGCCTGGCCGCGCGCGCCAAGGGGCAGGGCGCCACCGTGCTGGTGACCGAGATCGACCCCCTGCGGGCCCTCGAGGCGGCGATGGACGGCTACCAGGTGGTCTCGATGGCCGAGGCGGCCCCGCGCGGCGACCTGTTCGTCACCGTGACCGGCAACAAGTCGGTGCTGCGTCGCGAGCACTTCGCGGCGATGAAGGACGGCGCGATCGTCGCGAACAGCGGTCATTTCAACGTCGAGATCGACATCCCCGCACTCGAGCGCATGGCTCTCAGCCGGCGCGCGGTGCGCGGGTTCGTCGAGGAGTACCGTCTGCGCGGCGGCAAGCGCGTCTACCTGCTGGGGGAGGGGCGTCTCATCAACCTCGCCGCGGCGGAGGGCCACCCGGCGATGGTGATGGACATGTCGTTCGCCAACCAGACGCTGAGCGTCGAGTACCTGCGCAAGAAGGCGAAGACGCTGAAGAAGGACGTCTACGTGGTCCCGTCGCGCATCGACAAGGAGGTCGCGCGGCTCAAGCTGAAGAGCATGGGAGTCGCGATCGACACCCTCACCGCCGAGCAGGAGCGCTACCTGCGCACCTGGAGCGAAGGCACCTAGCGGCGGGCGGCGCGGCCCCGTCCGCCGGGGTCGCGCCGGTCGCCGGCAACCGGGCGCTGGTGGCCGCTTTCGCGGCCCCGGTGGACCCGGGCTTGTCCTGCCGTTCTCCCCACCCCTAGGTTCGCGAGGCTCAGGATGCCGATCGACCCTCACAAAGGAGTCCCCGGATGTCCCTCTCCCGTCCGCGGGTGTTCGCCGGCTCGGCGGTCGCCCTGTTGTCCCTGGCCGCGGTGATCGTGTTCGGCGAAGGTTGCGGCGGCATCGCGGGCGGAGGCTCGGGCGCCCCGCAGGTGAACATCGCGTTCGAGAAGTACGAGCTGCCGAACGGTCTCGAGGTCATCCTCCGCAAGGACGACCGGCTGCCCGTGGTCGCGGTGAACGTCTGGTACCACGTCGGCCCCGCCAAGGAGGCCGAGGGCCGCACCGGGTTCGCCCACCTCTTCGAGCACATGATGTTCCAGGGCTCGGCGCACGTGGGATCGGACATGCACTTCCGCTACCTCGAGGAGGCAGGCGCCTCGTTCGTCAACGGGACGACGAGCCTGGACCGGACGAACTACATGGAGGACCTGCCGTCGAACCAGCTCGAGCTGGCCCTGTGGCTCGAGAGTGATCGCATGGGCTTCCTGCTCGACCGGCTCGACCAGACGATGTTGAGCAACCAGCAGGACGTGGTGCGGAACGAGCGACGCCAGAGCGTCGAGAACGCGCCCTACGGGCTGGCCGAGGAGGCGGTCTACCACCAGCTGTTCCCGGCGGGTCATCCCTACTACGCCTCGGTGATCGGCTCGCACGCGGACATCCAGGCGGCGCGGCTCGAGGACGTGCGGGACTTCTTCACCAAGTACTACTCGCCCAACAACGCCACGCTGGCCGTCGTCGGCGACATCGACATCGATTCGACGAAGGCGATGATCGAGAAGTACTTCGGCTCGATCCCGCGCGGGCCCGAGGTGCCGCCGGTCGACGTCGTGACCCCGCCGATCACCTCCGAGCGCCGGATCGCGATGACCGACCAGGTCGAGCTGCCGCGCCTCTATCTGAGCTGGCTCACGCCGTCCTTCTACGCCGCCGGCGATGCCGAGGCCGACATGGTCGCCCGCATCCTCGGCGGGGGCAAGGCGAGCCGGCTCTACCGCAGCCTGGTCTACGACAAGAAGATCGCCCAGGACGTGTCGGCGGTGCAGCGTTCGGCCGGCCTCACCTCGACGTTCGAGATCGTGGCGACGGCGCAGCGCGGCCACACGCTGGAGGAGCTCGAGGCGGCGATCCAGACCGAGTTGGACTCGCTGGCGGGCGCCGGGCCCACGACGCCCGAGCTGCAGTCCACCCGCACGGTCATCCTCACCCAGATGCTCACGCAGATCGAGTCGCTGGGGGCGCTCGCCGACCTGCTGAACAACTACAACCACTTCGTCGGCGATCCCGGCTTCCTCAACAAGGACATCGCCCGCTACGAGTCGGTCACGGCGTCCGGCGTCCGGGACTTCGTCACCCGCTACCTGGCGCGCGACCAGCGCGTCGTGGTCGAGGTGCGCCCGGGCCCCAAGGTCCTCCCGCCCTCGCCGCCGACCCCGCCCACGCCCGAGGCGGTCGCGGCCGAGGTCCCCTCGCGGGAGCCGTGGCGCAAGCAGGTGCCGGGTCCGGGCGCCCCGTCCACCGATCCGCTCCCCTCGGCCCGGAAGTTCGTGCTCGCGAACGGGCTCACCGTCTACCTGGTCCCGTCCACCGTGCTGCCGGTCGTCACCGCGCAGCTCGCGGTGCGGGCCGGGAGCAGCGCGGACCCGGTGGACGCCCCGGGTCTCGCCGGCTTCGCGCTGGCGATGCTGGACGAGGGGACCGAGAAGCGGGACGCGCTGGCGATCGCGCGCGAGCTCGAGGCGCTCGGCACCGGGCTCGGTTCCGACATGGGCCGCGACGGCTGCACGCTCAACCTGCGCGTGCTGAAGAGCAACGCGGCGCCGGCGCTGGGGCTGCTCGCCGAGGTGGCGATGTCGCCGGCCTTCCCCGAGGCGGAGGTCGAGCGGGTGCGGAACGAGCGCCTGACGACGCTGCTCCAGGACCGGGACAACCCGAGCCGCACGGCGTACAAGATCATGTGGCGCGACCTCTACGGCCCGCGTCACCCGTACGGGCACATGGTCATCGGCACCGAGGCGACCCTGCAGAAGGCGACCCGGGACGACCTCGAGAAGCTCTACCGCGCGTACTTCCGTCCCGACAACGCGGCGCTCATCCTGACCGGGAACCTCAAGGAGTCCGAGGCGCGCCGGCTGGCGATCGCGGCGTTCGGCGGCTGGCGGAAGGGCGCCGGACCGGTGCCGGCCGCGACCGAAGCGATGACGCCGGCGCCCGAGCGGGTGCTCATCGCCGACCGTCCGGGCACGCCGCAGACGACGCTGCTGGTCGCCCAGCTTGGCGTCGCGCGTTCCCATCCGGACCACGAGAAGCTCACGGTGATGAACCAGGTGCTGGGCGGGCTCTTCTCGAGCCGCCTGAACCTCAACCTGCGCGAGAAGCACGGCTACACCTACGGCGCCTTCTCCTCGCTTCCGGAGAACCGGCTCGAAGGCCCCTACACGATGGGGGCGGACGTCCGCACGGACGCCACCGGCGCCGCGGTGGGGGAGATGATGAAGGAGGTCGCCGGCATGCTGGCCGCGCCGGTGAGCGCCGAGGAGCTGACGCTCGCCAAGGAGTCCGTGTCGCGGACGCTGCCCGCCTACTTCATGACCACCGCGAGCACCGCCGCGACCTTCGGCCAGCTCTACCTGCTCGACCTGCCGCCCGACTACTACGAGGGCCTGCCGGCGCGCATCGCCTCGCTCACGCCGGAAGACATCGGCGCGGTGACGAGGGAGCACCTGCGGCCCGCCGAGATGAAGGTGATCGCCGTCGGCGACCGGGCGCGCATCGAGCCGCAGCTGCGGGCCTTGAACCTGGGACCGATCGGCTACCGCAACCTCGACGGCGAGCCGGTTCCGGCGGACCACAAGGTGCGGATGCCGCTGCCCTGACGCGCCGGTGAGCCCGCTCTCCGGCCGGGTGCCGCGCGATACGGCGCCCAACGCCTGGGCGACGCTGCGGGCGGAGCGGCGCGCGGCGGGCGCGGTCCTCACGGACCTGACCGAGGCCAACCCCACGCGGGTGGGCCTCGGCGGGGCCGGACCCGCGGCGCTCGCGGCGCTCGCCGCCGCGGCCGCGGGGCGCTACGAGCCCGACGCGCGGGGGAGCCTCGCCGCGCGCGAGGCGGTGGCCGGCTACTACCGCGAGCGCGGGGTCGCGGCCGATCCCGAGTCGATCCTCCTCACCTCGGGGACCAGCGAGTCCTACGCGCATCTGTTCCGGCTGCTCGCCGATCCCGGGGACGTCGTGCTCGTCCCGGCGCCCGGCTATCCGCTGTTCGAGCCGCTGGCGGCGCTCGAGGGCGTGACGCTCCGGCCCTACCGGCTCGCCTGGGACGGCGGCTGGCATCTCGACCCCGGCTCGCTCGAGGCGGCGATGGAGGGGCGGCCCCGCGCCCTGATCGTGGTCCAGCCCAACCATCCCACCGGCTCGTGCCTGCGCCCCGAGGAACGGGAGCGCGTCGAGTCGTTGTGCGCGCGCCACGGCGTCGCGATCGTCTCGGACGAGGTGTTCGCGGACTTCCCCTGGCCGCGGCCGGGAGCGCCGGCCGCCCTGCCGAGCCTGCTCGACCGGCCGCGGGTGCCGACGTTCGTCCTGAGCGGGCTCTCCAAGGTGTGCGGCATGCCGCAGCTCAAGCTCGGCTGGATCGTCCTCGGCGGTCCGGCGTCCGCGCGCTCGGAGGCGATGCGCGGGCTCGAGTGGATCGGCGACCTGTTCCTCTCCGTGAACGGCCCGGCGCAGGCGGCGCTGCCCGAGCTGCTCGCCGGGCGCGCCCCCTGGCAGGCCGCCGTGCGGGCGCGGATCGCCGACAACCTGGAGCGCGTGCGCGCCCTCTGCGCCCGGCGCCCCGAGGTGGAGCTGCTCGCGGGCGACGGCGGATGGGTCGCCGTGCTGCGGGTCCCGCGTCGCGGCGGGGACGAGGCGTGGGCGCTCGAGCTGCTGCGTCGCGGCGTGGTGGTCCACCCCGGGGACTTCTACGACCTGGAGGGCGGCACCCACCTGGTGGTGAGCCTGCTGGTCCCGGGCGAGGCGTTCGCGGACGGTCTCGCCCGGATCGAGGCGCTGGCCGCCGAGGGCTGAACCG
>CAZKQE010000094.1:0-9149 GCA_964554725.1 uncultured bacterium | reverse complement strand
TCACCGACCAGAAGCGCCTGGTGCCCTGCTCGGTGCTGCTCGAGGGCGAGTACGGGATGAAGGACCTGTTCCTCGGCGTGCCGGTGATCGTCGGCGGCAAGGGCGTCGAGCGGATCGTCCAGCTCGAGCTCTCGGCCGACGAGCTGGCCGCGCTGCAGAAGTCGGGCGCCGACGTCGCGGCCTCGATCGCCGAGCTGGGCGTCGCGGTCTAGCGGTCCCCGCTCCGAAGCCGGCGTCGCGCCCCGGGCTCAGGCGGGGTCGGCGCCGGCGACCGGCTTCGCACCGCCCAGCGTGAGCACCCAGTTGGGCCGCCGGTAGCTGTCCACGAACCCCGCCCGTCGCAGGTTGTGGGTCGAGGGATTCGGCCTCTCCGGCGTGTCGTCGGCGGTCTCGACCGCCACCCGCGCGCATCCCAGCTCGGCCGCGGCGGCGAGCCGGGCGTCGATCAGCGCCGACTGGATGCCGCGGCGGCGGAAACCCTCGCGCGTGCAGGCGAAGCCGAACCAGGCGACCTCGCCGGCGACGAACAGCGCCCCGAAGCCGGCCGGCTCGCCGTCCTCGAAGGCGCCGAAGTGATGCCAGCCCTCGCGGCCGACCGTGGCCGCGAACCACGGCACCATCGAGAGCGGGTGCCCGAAGGCCTCGGCGTCGGTGCGCGCGAACACCTCGGCGTGCTCGCGCCCGATCGGCCGCACCCGCGGGTCGGGGAGGCCCTGCGGGCGCGCCACCGGGCGGTGGAGCCGCAGCCAGTGGTTGTGGCGCGCGAACCCGCGGGCCTCGAGCCACGCCGGCAGCACGGCCGGTTCCGCCCCGGGCGCCTCGTGCACCATGCAGCGGGGCACGCCGGCGTCGCGGAAGAAGGCGATCGCCCGGTCCAGCTCGCCCTCGCGCGCCGGGGCGGCGACCCCGAGGCCGACCACGCGGTTGTACATGAGGATGTCGAACGCGGTCGCCCGCACCGCCAGCGCGGGCCCCAGGTCGGAGGCGGCGAGGCCCAGTCCGGCGGCGACCTCCGTCGGGGCGGCGGTGGTGTACGAGCGGCAGGCCGCCGCCTCGGCGGCCTCGAGCGCGCGCACGATCTCCAGGGCGGGCACGGTCATCGGGAGGCAGGATAGCATCGCCGCGCGGCGGGCTGCGGCCGGGCTGCGGCGGCCGGTCGGGCGCGGCCGGGACGCCCCGTCCCGGGCGGCGGCGCGGGCCCCGGCGGCGCCCGACCCGCCGCTGTGGTACGTTCCCGTCCCGTGCCACCCGTTCCCGTCCCGCCCCGCACGGTGCTCGCCGTCATCCCCGCCCGCTTCGGCGCCCAGCGCTTCCCCGGCAAACCCCTCGCCACGCTGTGGGGGAAGCCGATGCTCCGGCACGTGTGGGAGCGGGCGCTGCGGGCGCCGGGGGTCGGGGCGCTGGTCGTCGCCACCGACGATGAACGGATCGCCGACGCCGCGCGCGGCTGGGGCGCCACGGTCGAGATGACCTCCGCGGCGTGCGCCTCGGGGACCGACCGCGTGGCCGAGGTCGCGCGCCGCCGCCCGCAGGCGGAGATCGTGCTCAATCTCCAGGGCGACGAGCCCGAGCTCGACCCGGACGCGGTCGGCCGGTTGATCGCGGTGATGCGCGCCGAGCCCGCGGTGCGGATGGGCACGCTGGCGCACGACGAACCGGACGCCGCCGCGCTCGCCGCGCCCGAGGTGGTCAAGGTCGGGGTGGACGCCGGCGGCTTCGCCCTCTACTTTAGTCGTCGGTGGCCCGTGCCCGGCCCGGCGGGGACCGTCCTGCGGCACGTCGGCGTCTACGCCTTCGCGCGCGACTTCCTGCTCGAGTTCGCCGGCTGGCCGCCGGGGGCCCGGGAGCGCGAGGAGCGGCTCGAGCAGTTGCGGGCGGTGGAGCGCGGGGTCCCGATCCGGGTGGTCACCGGGGCGCGGGCGTTCACGGGGGTGGACACGCCGGAGCAGCTGGCGGCACTGGAGCGTCGCGGACCGCGCCCCTGAGGCGTGGCGCCGCGCGATTGCCCTTCCGAGAGGGGGAGAGCCACATGGCCAAGATGGTCGTCGTCACCGGAGGGGTCGTCTCGTCGCTCGGCAAGGGCATCGCCGCCGCCTCGCTCGGGGTGCTGCTCAAGGCGCGCGGGCTGCGGGTGACGCTGCAGAAGCTCGACCCCTACCTGAACATCGACCCGGGCACGATGAGCCCGTTCCAGCACGGCGAGGTGTTCGTCACCGACGACGGCGCCGAGACCGACCTCGACCTCGGGCACTACGAGCGCTTCACCGGCACCGCCGTCACGCGCAGCCACAACGTCACCGCCGGCCAGGTCTACGACGCCATCCTGTCCAAGGAGCGGCGCGGCGACTACCTGGGGCGCACGGTCCAGGTGATCCCGCACGTCACCGACGAGATCAAGAAGCGCATCTACTCGCTCGGGCTCACGACCCAGGCCGACGTCCACATCGTCGAGATCGGCGGCACGGTCGGCGACATCGAGTCGCTGCCGTTCCTCGAGGCGGTGCGCCAGCTCAAGCTCGAGCACCGCCGCGACACGCTGTTCGTGCACGTGACCCTGGTGCCGTACATCAAGGCGGCGGGCGAGATGAAGACCAAGCCCACCCAGCACAGCGTCAAGGAGCTGCGCGAGATCGGCATCCAGCCCGACATCCTGCTGTGCCGCTGCGAGCAGCCGCTGTCGAGCGACCTGCGCGAGAAGATCGCGCTGTTCTGCAACCTGCCGACCGAGGCGGTCATCGACGCCTACGACGTGAGCTCGATCTACCAGGTGCCGCAGATCTTCCACGACGGCGGGCTCGGCGCGCTGGTCGTGCGCGAGCTGGGGCTCGAGGCGGGCGACCCCGACCTCAAGGCGTGGGACGCGTTCGTCGAGCGGGTGCTCCACCCGACGCGCCAGACGGTGATCGGCGTGGTGGGCAAGTACACCCACGTCCGCGACGCCTACAAGAGCATCATCGAGTCGTTCGTCCACGCCGGCGCCGCCAACGACGCGCGGGTCGAGCTGCGCTGGATCGAGGGCGAGGCGATCGAGCAGAAGGGGGCCGCCGCGTTCCTCGCGGACGTGGACGGCATCCTGGTGCCGGGTGGTTTCGGCGAGCGCGGGATCGAGGGCAAGATCCTGGCGGCCCGCTACGCGCGCGAGCGCGGCGTGCCCTACTTCGGCCTCTGCCTCGGGATGCAGGTGGCGACGATCGAGTTCGCCCGCAACGTCGCCGGCTGGGCGCAGGCGAACTCGAGCGAGTTCGACCCCGCGACCCCGCAGAAGGTGATCGACCTGCTGAACGAGCAGGCCGACGTCACCGAGAAGGGCGGCACGATGCGGCTCGGCTCCTACCGCTGCGCCCTCAAGGAGGGCAGCCTCGCCGCCCGCGCGTACGGGAAGCTCGAGGTCGAGGAGCGGCACCGCCACCGCTACGAGTTCAACAACAAGTACGCGGCCCACCTGCAGTCGCGCGGGCTGGTGCTGTCGGGCAAGTGCGTCGGGCGCGAGCTGGTCGAGATCATCGAGCTGCCCGACCACCCGTGGTTCCTGGCGGTGCAGTTCCATCCCGAGCTCAAGTCGCGGCCGCACGAACCCCACCCGCTGTTCGCCGACTTCGTCCGCGCCGCACTCGAGCGGCGCCGGGCGCGGATCGGGCACGACGACTTCGCGCCGGGCGCGGGCGAGGGGCCGGTGGACGCGCCGCCGGCGGACCACCCGGGGGACGGCCCGGAGACGCGCCTCGCCGCCGCCGAGGAGGGCCGCGGCCGGCCGGGCGCGGGCCGCACGGCATGAGGCGGTTCGCGATCGGTTCCGCCGAGGTGGGCGGCCCGCGGCTGCTCGTCCTCGCCGGCCCGTGCGTGGTCGAGAGCGTCGAGCTGTGCCTCGAGGTCGGCGCCCACCTGAAGGCCGCGTGCGCCGCGCGCGACCTGCCGTTCGTGTTCAAGGCCTCGTACCGCAAGGCGAACCGGTCGAGTGCCCGCTCGTTCGCCGGCCTGCCGCACGACCAGGCGCTCGACGCGCTCGAGCGCGTGCGGCGCGAGCTGGGGGTCCCGGTGCTCACCGACGTGCACGAGGTCGAGGAGGTGGCGGCGGCCGCCGAGGTGGCGGACGCGCTGCAGATCCCGGCCTTCCTGTGCCGCCAGACGGCGCTGCTCGAGGCGGCGGCGCGCAGCGGCCGCGCGGTCAACGTGAAGAAAGGACAGTTCATGGCTCCCGAGGACATGGCGCAGGCGGTGGAGAAGGTGACCCGCGCGGGCGGCGAGCGGGTGATGCTCACCGAGCGCGGCACCAGCTTCGGCTATCACGACCTGGTCGTGGACATGCGGAGCCTGGTGGCGATGCGCGCGCTGGGCCGGCCGGTCGCCTACGACGCCACCCACAGCCTGCAGAAGCCGGGCGGGGTCGAGACCGGCGGCGACCGCCGCTACGCGTTCCCGCTCATGCGCGCCGCGGTCGCCTGCGGGGTGGACGCGCTGTTCTTCGAGGCGCACCCCGACCCGGCGCGGGCGCTCTCGGACGCCGGCACCCAGCTGCCGCTCGCCGACGTCGAGACGTTCCTCGACGAGGCGCGCCGCGTCCACGAGGCGGTGACGGAGCGCGCCCATGCCTGACCGCCGCCGGGAACCGCCCCCGCACCGCCGCGGCGAGCTGCCGCCGCCGCCCGCACCGCCCAAGCCGCCGGGCTCGAGGGGCCTGGCGGCCGCCGCGCGGACGCGCCGCAAGAAGCCCTCGCCGGTGCCGCCCGCGCCGGCGCCGCTGGTCGAGTCCCTGCTGCGGGGCCCGGTGGCCGGTCCGGTCCGCATCGTCTTCTTCGACGTGGACGGCACGCTCACCGACGGGACCATCGGCTACGACCGCCACGGGGACTCGCGGACGTTCTGGATCCGCGACGGGATCGCGCTCGAGTGGGCGCGGCGCCACGGCGTGCTGCCGGTGGCACTCTCCGGCCGCGACTCGCTGGCGGTCCGGGCCCGCCTCGACGACCTCAAGGTCGAGCACCACCTCGGGCTGCGCGACAAGGTCGCGGTGGCCGAGCGCATCCTGACGCGGGAGAAGGTGGTGTGGTCGCAGTGCGTCATGATCGGCGACGACCTGCCCGACGTGGCGATCCTGCAGCGGGTGGGGTGGCCGATCGCGGTCGCGAACGCCGCCCGCGAGGTGAAGTCGCTGGCCAAGACCGTCACCGGATACGACGGCGGGCGCGGCGCCGTGCGCGAGGTGATCGAGATGGTCCTGCGCCACAACGGCACCTGGGAGAGTGTGCTGAAGCGCTACAAGGTGAAATGATGCCGCGCGCCAAGGTGAAGCGGGTCAAGCGAATGAGCCCGGCCGCTGAGACGGTACGCAAGCCCCGGGTGGAGCGCCGCTCCGCCGCGCATCCGTGGAGCGCCGGCCGCCCGGGGACGGGCGGGCGCGCGCGCGCCGCGGCACCCGGCGGACGTGCCCGGGGCCGCGACCTGCTGGCGCTCGCGCGCGGGGTCGTCCGCACCGAGGCGGCCGCGGTCGCGGCACTCGAGTCGCGGCTCGGCGCGCCGTTCCTGCGCGCGGTCGAGCTGCTCGCCGCCTGCCGGGGCAAGGTCATCGTCTCCGGCGTGGGGAAGTCCGGGCTGCTGGCGCACAAGCTGGCCGCCACCCTCACCAGCACCGGCACGCCGGCGGTGTTCCTCCACCCGGCGGACGCCCTGCACGGCGACGCCGGGCTCTTCATGCCGGGGGACGCCGCACTCTTCATCTCGAAGAGCGGCGGGAGCGAGGAGCTGCTCGCGCTCCTCCAGTACCTCGAGCGCCACGCGATCCCGCTGGTCAGCATCGTCACGGCGCGCGGCTCCGCGCTCGGCGCCCGCAGCCAGGTGGCGCTGGTCACCGGCCCCGCCCGCGAGGCCTGCCCGATGGACCTCACCCCGACCACGAGCATCACCCTCGCCCAGGTGATGGGCGACTGCCTCGCGGTGGCGCTGCTCGAGCGCCGCGGGTTCCGCGCCGAGGACTTCCGCTTCCTGCATCCCGGCGGCGTCATCGGCGGGGTGGCGTCGCGGCGGGTGCGCGAGCGGATGCACGCCGGCGACGAGCTGCCGCGGGTGCGCGAGCGCACGCGGCTGCGGGCGGTGATGCTCGAGATCATGGCGAAGCGGCTCGGGATCACCACCGTGGTGGACCGCGAAGGGCGGCTCGCCGGCGTCGTCTCGGACGGCGACTTCAAGCGCATCCTGGTGAAGCACCCCGACCCCTGGGCGCTCACCGCCGCCGACGTGATGACCCGCACGCCGAGCACGATCGGCCCGGACGCGCTGGTGGCGGCCGCCGTGCGCGCGATGGAGGAGCACGCGCCGGGCCCCATCACGGCGCTGGTCGTGGTGGACGACGACGGTCGCCCGACCGGCGTGCTCCACCTGCACGACTGCCTGCGCGCGGGCGGCTGAAGGGACCCGCGACCGGAGGCCCGCCGCGCGGAGCCGTGCGTGACGCACGCCGGGCGCGCCCGCGGGCATGCGGAGTGGCGCACGCGACCTGTCCCGCGCCCCCGCGCCGCGTCCGGAATCCGACGCGCGAGCGCGCTTGGGCGTCAAGTCCAGGCGGGAACCGCCCGATAACTCTTGCGGTACGTCACTGGCACAGTGCGTGCTTGCGACGGTAGGGAGCGTTTGTTAGCGTGGCCATGACGCTCGATGCACGGGCCGAGGACATCAGCCGGGATTCCCCCCATGCGCGCTTCTGCCAGACATCGGCTGCGGTCGTTCGCCGGCGCCTCCACGCTGGCCCTGCTGCTCGCGCTCGCGGGCTGCGGCGGCACCCCCCATACGAGCTCCGTGGCCACCGAAGGGGAGCTGCCCGACCAGGAGGTCGGGGACTTCGAGGCCACCGAGACCGACCAGGGCGCCGTGCAGTGGAAGATGTACGCGCGCTCGGCGGCGACCTACCGGGCGCGGAACACCGTGGTCGCCCGCGGCCTGCGGATCGACTTCTTCGACGAGCAGGGCGAGCGCGCCTCGACCCTGACCGCCCGGGAGGGGGAGATGAGCGACGTGACTCACGACATGGTCGCGCGCGGCGACGTCGTCATCCAGACCACCGAGGGCACCCGGATGACCACCGACCGGCTCCAGTTCCTGAACAAGCTCCAGCGCATCCAGACCGACGCGTTCGTGCGGGTGGACCGGCGCGGGGACGTGCTCACGGGCTGGGGATTCGAGAGCGATCCGGAGCTGAAGGACTTCCAGTTCAAGCGCGAGGTCAAGGCGACCGTGCACACCCGCTCGGGCGGCACGGTCGAGTCGCGCGGGAGCACGCCGTGACCGGGACCCCGGCGCCGGCGATCGTCGCCGACGCCCCGCTGCCGGTGGTGCGGGGCGAGGGGCTGGTGGCCGAGAACCTGGTGCGCTACTACGGCAAGTGGCGGGTCGTGAGCGACGTCACGATCCAGGTGCGGCGCGGCGAGGTCGTCGGCCTGCTGGGCCCCAACGGGGCCGGCAAGACGACCTCCTTCTACATGATGGTGGGCCTGCTGCGGCCGAACCAGGGTCGCATCCTGCTCGAGGGCCGCGACATCACGACCGAGCCGGTCTACCGGCGGGCGCGCGCGGGGCTCGGCTACCTCGCCCAGGAGCCCAGCATCTTCCGGCGGCTCTCGGTGCGCGACAACCTGATGGCGGTGCTCGAGACCATGGACCTGACGCGCGAGGAGCGCGAGGCGCGGCTGAAGCAGCTGCTCGCCGATCTCAATCTGACCCATCTCGCCGACCGGCAGGCGCACAAGCTGTCGGGTGGCGAGCGCCGGCGGGTCGAGATCACCCGCGCGCTGGTGCGCCAGCCGTCCTTCATGCTGCTCGACGAGCCGTTCGTCGGCATCGACCCGATCGCGGTCGCGGAGATCCAGGACATCGTCCGCCGGCTGCGCGAGCGCGGCCTCGGCGTGCTGATCACCGACCACAACGTGCGGGAGACCCTGAGCATCACGAACCGCGCATACATCATGTACGAGGGGCGCATCCTGCTGCAGGGATCGGCCGAAGCGCTGGCCAGCGACCCACGGGCTCGCGAGATCTATCTCGGCGAGCGCTTCCGGCTGTGAGAGGGAGTCCATCGCGATGGAGATGAAACACTCGTTGAACATGTCGCAGCGGCCGGTGCTCATCATGACGCAACGGCTGCAGCAGGCGCTCAAGCTGCTCCAGGTCCCGACCCTCGAGCTGCAGCAGATCCTCAAGCACGAGATCATGCAGAACCCGATGCTCGAGGAGGTGGACGAGGTCACCGAGAGCGAGGACATCGCCAAGGAGGACTCCCCGGAGGAGACCGCGAACCAGGAGGCCGAGGATCCCGCCGAGGAGGACGAGATCGACTGGTCCGAGTACATGCAGGACGGGGCCCTCGACCGGGCCTACATCCCGCAGAGCGAGACCAGCATGGAGTTCCTCGAGAAGGTGCCGGTCACCCGCACCACGCTCGCCGAGAGCCTGCTCGAGCAGCTCCACTTCCTCGAGATGGCCCCCGAGCACCTGCGGCTGTGCGAGTTCCTGGTCGGCTCGCTCGACGACCGCGGCTACGTGGTGACGCCGCTCGAGGAGGTCGCGACCGCGACCGGGGCCACCGCCGACCAGGTCGAGCGGGCCCTGCGGGTGGTCCAGGCGCTCGAGCCGGTCGGGGTGGGGGCGCGCGACCTGCGCGAGTGTCTGCTCATCCAGCTCGAGACCCGCGGCGAGAAGGACAGCCTGGTGTGGCGGCTCATCCACGACCAGTTCGACAACCTGGTGAACCGCCGGTTCCCGGAGATCGCCCGCCAGCTCAAGTGCACGGTCGAGGAGGTCCAGCAGGCGGCCGACGTGGTCGCGACGCTGAACCCGCGTCCGGGGCTCGAGGTGTCGGCCGAGGACCCGAAGTACGTGGTCCCGGACCTGCTCGTGGAGCGGGTCGAGGACGACTACGTCGTGCTGCTCAACGACCGGAACGTCCCGCGCCTGCGGATCTCCTCGGCGTACGAGGGGGTGCTGCGCGAGAAGAAGAAGTCGGAGCTCAAGGGCAACGAGAGCAAGACCCGCGAGTACATCCAGAGCAAGCTGAACTCGGCGCGCTGGCTGATCCAGACGATCGAGCAGCGCCGCCGCACGATGATCAAGGTCATGCACTGCATCATCCGCGAGCAGCGGGAGTTCTTCGACAAGGGCATCGC
>CAZKQE010000093.1:0-9283 GCA_964554725.1 uncultured bacterium | reverse complement strand
TTCCTAAACCGCGTGCCGCTGGTTCGACTCCAGCCGGGGCCACCAACGCTGGCGCCACCCCGACCGCGGTCGCCTGTTGCGGAGGAGCAGGGTCGGTGGGACAGTAGGCGCGGTTACGGTGGTCGGCGGCCCACGGGGCCGCATCGCCACCGTGGTGCCTGCGATGGTGGAGGCATGAGGATGCAGGGCCCCGGCGTCGTGCGATGGACCCGCCTGATGGGACTGGTCGGTTTCGCGCTGCTCCTGGCGGGCTGCGGCCTGCCGACCCAGCCCTACTCGTCGCGCGGCATCGTGGACTTCGGCGGCGTGTGGGGAACCTCCGCGACGGACGTCTACGCGGTCGGAATGAGCTCCACGTGGCGTGGGTCGCACGGCTTGATCCTGCACTATGACGGCCGCGGGTGGACGGCGATCGAGAACGACGTCGCGGCCTACTTCACCGGCATGTGGGGCGACTCACGCCACGACCAGTTCATCGTCGGGACCAAGTTCACCGAGCGCGGCACGATCCTCCATCGCAGCTTCGACGGAACCCGCTGGCATGCCGCCTCGACCACGCCGGCGGTCGAGCTCTTCGGCGTGTGGGGAACCTCGGCGAGTGACGTCTTCGCGGTGGGGGAGCGCGGAAGGTTCCTCGGTGGGGCGATCCTGCACTACGATGGCCAGGGCTGGACCACCCAGATGGACTCCGCGCTCGTGCGGGCCGTGTGGGGGAGCTCGTCGAGCGACGTCTTCGCCGTCGGGGCGGGCATCCTCCACTACGATGGCAGCTCGTGGAGCACGCAGGTCCGGTATCCGCGGCTTCTCCTCGGCGTATGGGGGAGTTCCCCGGACGACGTCTTCGCCGTCGGGGCCGACGGCACGATCCTCCACTACGACGGCAGTCAATGGACCAGCCAGGTCAGTGGGACCACGGCCATCCTCACCAATGTCTGGGGCACCTCGGCATCCGACGTGTTCGCCGCGGGGCACGACGGGACGATCCTGCACTACGACGGCGTCACCTGGAGCCCGCAAGTCACCGGTACCCGGGCCAACCTGCAGGGGATCTGGGGGAGTTCGGGGCACGATGTCTACGCGGTCGGGTACGAGTGGACCCTCCTCCACTACGACGGGACCCGCTGGAGCCCGGTGAGGTGGCAGTCGATCTCCGGGTGGCCCGGCCCGCCTTGACGCGCCAGGACTGAAGCATCCTCGTGCCTCGCCGGTCGCCCCCCCGGCTCGCACGGGGGGCGTGCGAACCGGCGAGCGCTGACGCCCGCGCGGGCCCGATCGCGCCTCCTACGCTGCAATTGACCCGGCTCCCCCCGCGTTCCGTGCAGGACGCAACGAGCCTACGAGTCGATTCTCACTGCGGGTGCGTAACCGCTTGGCTCGTGCGGCGATGGGCTCCTAGAATTGCCGCACCCCATGCGCCCGTCCATCCTGCCGATCCTCGTCCTCCTGCCGCTCCTCGGGCTCCCCGCGCCGTCGGGCGCGGCGCTCCACTCGGTCCCGGGCCAGTACGCCACCGTGCGGGCGGCCGCCGCCGCGGCGGCCTCGGGCGACACCGTGCTCCTCTCGGCCGGGGTCCATCCGGGCGGCGTGTGGGTGAACGGGAAGTCGCTCACGTTCGCCTCGACCTACGCCCTCACCGGCGACACGTCCGCCGTGGCCCAGACGGTCCTCTCCGGCGTCCAGGCCGGCGCCTGCGGGGGAGCGGCGGGCTGCGTCGGCAACGCGGTGCTCGAGTTCGGCGACGCGGCGAACGGCAGCGCCGTGATCGGCCTCACGGTCACGGGCGGCGAGAACGGCATCGCCTCGGGCTCGACCGTGGACATCGTCCGCTGCCGGGTGATCGGCAACGGCGACGGCGTGGACTACGTGCCGGGCGCGGGCGGTACGATCCGCAACAGCCTGTTCGCGAACAACGCCGACGACGGCATCGACCTCAACGGCCGCATGACCGTCACCATCCTCGACAACGACATCCGCGACAACGCCGACGACGGGATCGAGTATCGGCTCTACGCCTACACGGGTGCGCTGCGCCAGGTGACGATCGTCGGCAACCGCATCAGCGGCAACGGCGAGGACGGCATCCAGATCATCGACTACCCGGGTGCGGCGAGCTACGTCATCCGCATCGAGCGGAACGTGTTCCGCTCGAACTTCGACGCCTCGGGCTTGAGCGCGGCGATCGCCATCATGCCGGACGGTGAGACCATCGAGACCCTGGTCGGCGCGCCGGCGGTCGAGCGCATCGTCGTGCTCAACAACACCTTCATCAGCGAACGGAACGGCATCGTCGGCGGCGCCAACCTGATCGCGCTCAACAACCTCTTCACCGGCATCACGGGCACCGCGATCCGCCGCGTGGGCGGGAACTCGGTCGCGGCCTACAGTCTCTTCTGGGGGAACGGGCTCGATCACGAGGAGAGCGTGGTGGACCTGCCGGGCAACCGCAGCGCCGCGCCCCAGCTCGACGCATCGGGCCGTCCGGCCCCCGGCAGCCCGGCGGTGGACGGCGGCACGGCCTTCTACAGCTGGCGGGGCGAGACCGTGCTCGCCATGCCGCCCACGGGCTACACGGGGGCCGCGCCCGACCTCGGCGCGTTCGAGCAGGTGGCGAACACGGCGCCGTTCGTGAGCGCCGGGCCGCCGCGCACGCTCACCCTCAGCATGGACGCCCTCGAGGTGCCGCACGGCGACATCCTCGAGGACCGCGACCCGGCGCGCCTGCGGGCCGACACGCGGCTCGAGGGCTCGGTCGGCGACGACGGACTGCCCTGGCCGCCGACCGTGACCACCATGTGGTCGCGGGTGAGCGGGCCGGCACCGGTCACGTTCTCGAGTCCGGCCCGCCTCAACACCCTGGCCAGCTTCACCTCCCCGGGCACCTACGTCCTCCGGCTCTCCGCCAGCGACGGCCAGCTCTCGGGCGCGGGCGTGGTCGAGATCACCGTGCTCCCACCGGTCAACCTGCCCCCGTCGGTGCAGGCGGGCCCGGACCAGATCGTCACGCTGCCGGCCCAGGCGGGCCTGACGGCGACGGTGCTGGACGACGGGCTGCCGGTCCCGCCCGGGACGCTGTCGCTGGCCTGGAGCCAGGTCTCCGGGCCGGGCGCCGTGCTGTTCGAGGCCCCGGCGCTGCCCACGACGCGCGTGACGTTCCCGGTGCCGGGGAGCTACGTGCTCCGGCTCACCGCCGACGACGGCGCGCTCGCGACCTCCGACTCGCTCACCGTGACGGTGCTGGCGACGCCGAACACGCCGCCGCTCGTCGAGGCGGGCCCCGACCGCACGCTCACGCTCAGCCTGGATGCGACCGAGGTGCCGGGGTCGGACCTGCTCGATGGACGCGAGCCGGCGCCGCTGCGCGCCGACGCCCAGCTCGAGGGCGCCGCGAGCGACGACGGCCTGCCCGCCCCACCCGCGCTCGCGCTCCTCTGGACGCTGGTGAGCGGCCCGGCCCCGGTCACGTTCTCGAGCGCGACCCGGCCGAACGCACTGGTCAGCTTCACCGCGCCGGGCACGTACGTGCTGCGCCTCACGGCGAGCGACGGCGAGTTGTCGGCGTCCGATCTCGTCACGTTCACCATCGTCTCGCCGGTGAACCGGCCGCCGGTGGTCCACGCGGGTCCGGCCCAGACCATCACGTTCCCGTCGCCGGCGCTGCTCCACGGCACCGTGCTCGACGACGGCCTGCCGGTCCCGGGCGGCACGGTCGCCAGCACCTGGAGCATCGTCAGCGGCCCGGCCGGCGCGGTGATCGGCTCGCCTTCAGCCCTCGAGACCCCGGTCACGTTCGCCGCGCCGGGGTCCTATGTCCTGCGGCTCGCCGCGAACGACGGCGCGCTGAGCGCCTCCTCGCTCACGCAGATCACGGTGCTACCGCCGCCTCAGACCTTCGAGCGCCGGATCGCCGCGGGCAGCGACGATGCCGAGGAGTCGGACAACGGCAAGCACGTGCGCAACGCCTCGGACCTCGATCTGGTCTACGAGTCGGGCAGTCAGACGGTGGGCCTGCGCTTCACGGCGGTCCCGGTGCCGCCGGGGGCCACGGTCCTCGCGGCGTGGGTCCAGTTCCGCGCCGACGCGGTGGAGGGGGCGATGACCAGCCTGCGGATCGAGGGGCAGGCGGCCGACGATCCGCCCACGTTCTCGGGCGCCCGCTACGACCTCTCGGGCCGGCCCCGCACGGCGGCGTTCGCGGCCTGGTCGCCGCCGCCCTGGACGACCGTGGGAGCGGAGGGCCCGGCCCAGCGCACGTCCGACCTGACCGCGGTCCTCCAGGAGATCGTGAACCGGCCGGGCTGGGCGGGCGGGAACGCGGTCGTGCTCCTCGTCACCGGGACCGGCACCGGCAAGCGCACGGCGCGCAGCCAGGAGATCGACCCGGCGGGCGCCGCGCTGCTCCACGTCGAGTACACGGAGCCGGTGGCCGGGGGAGGCGCCCCGACCGCCGAAGCGTCCCCGACCGCGGGCACCGGGGAGGCAACGGGCCTGCCGAGCGCGGCGACGCGCGAGGCGGCGACGACCGGCACCGTGCCCGAGCCGGGCGCGGCCCTGCAGGCTGCGGCGTCCCCGGCGGCGCCGGAACCGGCCGACGCCGCCGGCGACCCATCGGGCGACGGCGCGGCCGCCTTCGGTCTCCTCCGCGTCGGCGCCGCGCCGGGCGGCGGGGGGCTGCGCGTGGAGCTCGCGCTCGGCGACGACGGCCACGCCTCCGTGGAGCTGCTCGACATCGCCGGCCGCCGCGTCGCCACGCGCGACCTCGGCGCGCCCGGCACGGGGCGCCTCGTCGTCGAGCTGCGCGAACGTCTTCCGGCGGGCGTCTACCTCGTCCGCCTCACGCAGGGCCCGCGTTCGGCGGTGCGCAAGGCCGTCGTCCTCGAGTAGCCGGCCGGGCGGCCGGGCCTCAGCGCCGCTTCGTCGCCGGCAGCTCGGCGCCCTGCGTCGCCACCAGGTAGGTCGGCGCCGGGCACTCGTGGTCGGCCGCGGCGTGGTCCGCGTGCTGATGCGCCTCGGCGCCCTTGGCCGGCATCTCGGTCACGACGCCCTGCACGACGATCCGCCGCCCGGCGCAATCCTTCGGCAGCAGCACCGACTCGTCGAGGCTCTTGGCGAGGAACGTGACGCCGTTCGCCCCGGCGACCTCCACCCAGCAGCCGGCGCCCTGGCACACCTTCTGGACCGTGCCCTCGATGCGGATCGTGCGGCCGACGAACTTCTTCGGCTCCTTCGTCAGCTTCGCGAGGTCGGTGGCCTTCTTCGTCGTGACCGGCGCGCCGACGCGCACCGCCTCGCCCGCGGGGGCCGCGGCGGGGGCGGTGTCGCCGGCGATCGCGGCGCCGGCGAGGCAGGCGATCAGGGCGGACACGGTGGACAGCGTGACCAGGCGCTTCGACATGGTTCGGCTCCCTTCCGATGAACGGTGATGGCGGGTTCGCCCCGGACGGCCGGGCTCAGCCGCCGTAGACCTTCTTCCCCGGCGGCGGGGTCTCGCGATGGATCTTGGGCTCGTACCGTCCGGTGGCGGTGACGGGCGTCGCGTGCGGCGAGCGCCAGCTGGTCTCGAACACCGCGCGGGCCTGCTCGGCGAGCGGCCGGTTGCGCATGACGAGGGCGGCGTTGCGCGAGCCGCGGAAGTAGCTGGGCTCCCAGTTGCTGGTGCCGACCCAGGTCCAGGTCGAGTCCACCACCATGTACTTGCAGTGCTCGACGCGCGCGAACGGGATGTAGCCGCCGCTCCACTCGGGCACCGTCGAGAGCCGGGCCTCGATGTTCCGCACCCGCGCGAGCCGCTGCAGGTCGCGGATGCGCGCGTTGTCGGCCTGCCAGTCCGAGATGAGCAGCTTCACCTTCACGCCGCGCTCGGCGGCGCGCCGCAGGGCGATGTCGAGCGTCGAGTCCCGCTCGGCGCCGCGCCCGGATCCGTAGCTCAGGGCCTGCACCACGATCTCCTCGCGTGCGGAGTGGATGAGGCGCAGGATGTGGTCGAGGTCCCACAGCGTCGAGTCGGGGATGTGCCCGAGCGGGCTGAACGTCGGCCACACGTGCGCGGTGTCGCCCGGCGCCTGCACCAGCGGCAGGGGCAGCATCGCCAGCGCGAGCGGCGGCAGCCGGAGCGGCGGCGGCCCGGCCAGCGGCTCGTCGGCCGGGCCGGCGGCCCGCCAGTCGTGCTCGAACACCCGCAGGAAGGTGCCGGCGACCCGCGCGTCGCGCACCCGCACGCCCAGTTCGTGGATGTGCTTGAGCGCCCGCCAGTCCAGGTTCGCGCTGCCGACGTAGACGTGCATGCCGTCCACCACCATGAACTTCGCGTGCTGGACACCGTCGCCCGAGAGCTTCTTCATGTCGAGCCAGCGCAGCTCGATCCCGGTCACCCGACCCAGCGACTCGGCGGGCATCGGGTAGGTGGTGCGGAAGCGCACGTCGAGCAGGAGGCGCACCTTGACCCCGCGCCGGGCCGCGCGGCCGATCGCGTCGATCACCCCGCCGCTCGGCTCGCCCGGCCAGTGGGAGAGGTAGAAGTGCTCGAGCTCGAGGCTGCGCTCGGCGGCGTCGATCATCTCGATCCACGTCTCGGTGGTCGCCGCCATCCGCGGGTCGCCGATCGCGCTCTCCACCGGGAGGGTGGCGACCCAGCGGATCGCCGGCCCGGTCGGCGGCTCGGGCGGGACCGGCGGCTGGCTGGAGCCGTGCGAATGGTCGTGGGTCTGGGCGAGGGCGTTCGCGAGGACGCCGCCGCCGGCGAACAGCAGGGCGAGGGCGAGCAGGCTGCGGAGGCGCGCGTTCGGCATGGCCAGGGTTCCCCGGGCGGTGGCGCGCGGCCCGGGCGGGCCGCGACGGTCGGCGACCCGATACGATACCGCATCCGGAGCGTCCGCGGGAGGCGGGGCGCCGACTTCAAACGCGCGCGCTCCCTTGCTACAGTGCCTCCGTCCGCCGCCCGCCCACCCGAGCCGAGGGGTCCCACCCATGCGCAAGCCCACGCCCGCCGACGCCGAAGTGCTGCTCCGCCTCTACGAGATCCGCCGCGAGCCCGAGCTGCGGCGCGCCCGGGCCTGGTTCCTGAGCGAGTTCAAGCCGGCGGGCTGGGCCGAGATCAAGTCGCGCTGGCTCGGCCACAGCGAGGAGGACCGGCATGTCCGCATGACGGTGTCCTACTGGGAGATGGTGGGCACGCTGGTGAACCGGGGCGTGGTCCACCCCGATCTGTTCTTCGACCACACCGGCGAGGACATCGTCACCTGGGACCGGGTGAAGCCCTGGATCGCCGACGCGCGCGCCGATCTGCGGCCCAACTTCCTGTACCAGTTCGAGGCCATGGTCACCGCCCACGCCGCCCACCGGGCCCGCAGCATCGCCGCCTATCAGGCCGCGCGGGCCCGCCCGGCGGCCGCGGCGCGGCCCCGCCGCCGCGCGCGGTAGCGATGTCCTCCTCGTTCGGCCGGCTGTTCGTCGTCACCACCTTCGGCGAGTCGCACGGCCCGGCGGTCGGCGTCGTCGTGGACGGCATGCCGCCCGGCGTCGCGTTGGACCCCGCCGACGTGCAGAAGGAGCTCGACCGCCGCCGCCCCGGCCAGAGCGCGCTCACCTCGCAGCGGAACGAGGCCGACCGTGTCGAGATCCTCTCCGGCGTGTTCGAGGGCCGCACGCTCGGCACGCCGGTCGCCATGCTGGTGCGCAACACCGACGCCCGCTCGAAGGACTACGACGCGCTCAAGGACGTGTTCCGCCCCGGACACGCCGACTACGCCTATGCGCAGAAGTACGGCCACCGCGACCACCGCGGCGGCGGGCGCTCGTCCGGGCGCGAGACCGTCGGCCGGGTGGCGGCGGGGGCGCTCGCGCGCGCCGCACTTGCCACGGTCGGCGTGAGCGTGGCGGGCGGCACGGTCCAGGTGGGCACGGTGAAGGCGATGCGCCGCGACTGGGCGCTCACCGAGCAGAACCCGGTGCGCTGCCCTGACGCGGTGGCGGCGCGGGCGATGGCGACCGCGATCCAGCGCGCCCGCGACCGCAAGGACTCGGTGGGCGGCGTGGTCGAGGTGATCGCCCGCGGCGTCCCGGCGGGCTGGGGGGACCCGACGATGGCGAAGCTCGACGCGCTGCTGGGCGCGGCGATGCTCTCGATCCCCGCCACGAAAGGGGTCGAGATCGGCGGCGGCTTCGGCATGTGCGCGCTCTCGGGGTCGAAGACCAACGACGTGTTCGACGGCAAGCGCTTCCTCACCAATTTCGCCGGCGGCATCGCCGGCGGCATCAGCAACGGCGCCGAGGTCGTGGTGCGGGTCGCGGTGCGCCCGGCGACCTCGATCGGCCGCCCGCAGAAGGCGGCGACCGGGAAGGGCGGCACGAAGACGATCGCCATCGAGGGCCGCCACGACCCGTGCATCTGTCCGCGCGTGGTCCCGGTGGCCGAGGCGATGATGGCGGTGACGCTGATGGACGCCTGGCTGCGCCAGCGCGCGCTGCGCGGGCGCGACCGCTAGCCCGCCGGCCGCGCGGGGGACGGGACCCACCATGCTGGTGCTGCTGGAGCGCGGGGTGAGCGAGTCCGTGGCGGGCGACATCGCCACGCGGCTCCGGCTCTCCGGGCTCGCCGTCCACCGCACCGACCACGAGGGCCAGATCCGTCTCGCGGCGGTGGGGGAGCACGCGCGCGCGGACTGGGCCGCGGTCGCCGGCTGGCCGGGCGTGGCCTCGGTCACCGCGCTGCCGGCCCCGTTCAAGCTCGCGAGCCGCGCGTTCCACCCTCACGACACCGTGATCTCGGTCGGCCGCTGCGCGATCGGCAGCCCCCAGCTCGCGATCATGGCGGGCCCGTGCTCGATCGAGGGCGAGGCGCAGGCGTTCACGATCGCCGCCGCGGTCGCCCGCGCCGGCGCCACCGTGATGCGCGGCGGCGCCTACAAGCCGCGCACCTCGCCCTACTCGTTCCAGGGGCTGGGCGAGGAGGGCCTCAAGCTGCTGCGCCGCGCCGCCGACGCCCACGGACTCGCGGTGGTGAGCGAGGTGATGGACTCGGCGCAGGTGGGGCTGGTCGCGCGCTACGCCGACATCCTCCAGGTGGGTGCGCGCAACATGCAGAACTATGCGCTCCTGCGCGAGGTGGGGCACGCCGAGAAGCCGGTGCTGCTCAAGCGCGGGCTCGCCGCGACGATCGAGGAGTGGCTCATGAGCGCCGAGCACGTGCTCTCCCAGGGGAACGCCCAGGTGATCCTGTGCGAGCGCGGCATCCGCACCTTCGAGACCTACACGCGCAACACGCTGGACCTCTCGACCATCCCCATCA
>CAZKQE010000092.1:0-9379 GCA_964554725.1 uncultured bacterium | reverse complement strand
CGCGGCCGCCGACGCGCTCGGCCCGGCGAGCTGGCGGGTGCTGGGAGCGACGCGCCCGGCGTTCGGCGGCGGCGGCTACGCCGCGGCGCCGGCCCTCGCGGCGCCGGCGCGTGAGGAGGGCCTCTACCTGCGGGCCGGCAAGCGGCTGCTCGACGTCGTCGGCGCCGCGCTCGCGCTGGTCGTCACCGCGCCGCTGGTGCTGCTGGCCGCGCTCGCGATCAAGCTCGAGTCGCGCGGGCCGGTGTTCTACCGCTCCACGCGCGTCGGGCGCGGCGGGAAGCCGTTCACGTTCTACAAGCTCCGCTCGATGGTGAACGGGGCGGACCGCCACCGCCAGCACCTCAGCCACCTGAACGAGTGCGACGGGCCGGTGTTCAAGATCAGCCGCGACCCGCGCGTCACCGCGGTCGGCCGCTTCCTGCGGACCACCAGCCTCGACGAGCTGCCCCAGTTCTGGAACGTGCTGCGCGGGGACATGAGCCTGGTGGGGCCCCGGCCGCCGCTGCCGGACGAGGTCTCCCACTACCAGCCCTGGCAGATGCGGCGGCTCGACGTGCGCCCGGGCCTCACCTGTCTGTGGCAGATCAGCGGCCGCAGCCGCATCGGCTTCGAGGAGTGGATGCGGCTCGACCTCGAGTACATCAACCGCCGGTCGTTCCGGCTCGACCTGAGGATCCTCCTGCGTACCATCCCGGCGGTGCTGTCCCGGGAGGGCGCGTACTGACGGGAGTCCCCACGAGCGGAACGACGCCGCCTCGCGCACGACCGATCCCCCACTCCCCGCCCGCCTCCTCCTCCGTCGCGTCGGCCCCACGCTGGAGCCTCGCCGCCCCGCTGCTGGCGGCCGCGATCCTCCGCCTGTTCCGGCTCGGGCACCAGAGCCTGTGGATCGACGAGTGCTTCACGTGGAAGAGCGTGGACGTCGGCGGTCCCTTCGACCCGGTCCGCTTCCTCGACGACGTCCACGGACCGCTCTACACGTTCGTGCTCTACCTGTGGACGGCGGTCGCCGGCGACTCCGAGTGGGCGCTGCGCCTGCCCTCGGCGGTGTTCGGCGTGGCGCTGGTGGCGGTGGTGGCGCGGCTCGCCGCACGCTGGCTGGGCGAGGAGACCGCGGTCCCGGCGGCGTGGCTCGCCGCCGGCTCGCCGTTCCTGGTCTGGTACGCGCAGGAGGCGCGCAACTACACGCAGCTCATGCTGTGCGCGGCCCTGGCGACGCTGGCGGTGCTGCGACTGCGCGAGCGCGTCCGGGCCCCGGGCGTCGCCGCCTACCTGGCCGCGGCGTGGGCCGGGATGCTCTCGAACCTCTCCTTCGGCCTGCTGGGCGCCGCCCACCTGCGCTGGTGGCTCGCGACCCCGGGGGGCGCGGCACGCCGCCTGGCGCGGGCCGCGGCGGTGGCGGCCGCCCTGGCGCTGCTGGTCTCGCCCTGGGTGCCGCAGGTGCGGGCGATCTGGGCCTGGGAGCGGCTCCACCCGAGCCGCGAGGCGGCGCCCGCCGAGACGCCGCTGCGGGGTGCGACCACCTTCCACGCCGGGGCGCTCCCGTTCGCCGCCGCCGCCTTCGCGACCGGCTACACGCTGGGGCCGCCGGTCCGCGAGCTGCGCGCCGCTCCCGGCCTTGGGACCCTGCGGCCGCACCTCGTGCCGCTCGCGGCGGCCGGGCTGGTGTTCGGCGCGCTGACCGTGCTCGGGGCGCGGGCGCTCCACCGGCGCGGGCGCCTCGGCGAGGCGCTGCTCTGGGTGCTGGTGCCGGCGCTGGTCGTGAGCTACTTCGCGCTCCAGAACTTCAAGGTCTTCCATCCGCGCTACCTCTCGGTCGCGCTGCCCGGCTACCTCGCGCTGCTGGCGGCGGCGTTCGCGGACCTGCGACCGCGGGCGCGCGCCGGCTTCGCGGTCGCGGTCGCCGCGCTGTGGGCGCTCGCCCTCCAGCACCAGTACTTCGACCCGCGCTACGGGCGCGAGGACCTGAGGTCGGTGGGCGCGCTGCTCACCGCCCGCGCGGTGCCCGGCGAGCGGATCGTCGCCGCCAACACCGAGGACCTCCTTTTCTACTATTATCGCGGGCCGGTCCCGGTGTTCCGTTACTGGCTCGGCTGGGCCGCGGACCCGGTCGCGCGCGGCGAGCGCCTCGAGCGTCTGGTCGCGGACGCCGCCGGGGCGTGGGTGGTGCTGAGCCGTGGCGAGGACCTCGATCCGGCGGGCGCGTTCGCCCGCCACCTCGACGAGCGCCACCCGGATGCCGAGCGGTTCCAGTACGAGGGGGTCCGCGTCTGGCATCTGCGGTCTCCCGCGCCGGCGGCGCCGGCGCCCGATGAGCCGTCCTGACGCCGCGTCCCCGGCCCGCCGGCCGGGGGCGGGCGACTAACCCGAGGGGGACCGTCACACATGCGCGTCGTCGTGGTGGGGCTGGGGTACGTGGGCTCCGTCTGCTCGGCCTGCCTGGCCAGCCGCGGACATCAGGTGGTGGGCGTGGACACCAGCGCCTTCAAGGTGGACGCGATCGCCCGCGGCGCGAGCCCGATCGTCGAGACCGGCCTGGCGCCCCTGATCGCCGAGGCGGTGGCCTCCGGGCGGCTGTCCGCCACCACCCGCATCGCCGACGCGATGCCCGGCGCCGACGTCGTGCTGGTGTGCGTCGGCACCCCGAGCCGCGAGGACGGCGGCCTGGACCTCGGCCACGTGCGGCGGGCGGTGGTCGAGGTGGGGGCCGCGCTGCGGCTCACCGGCGTCTTCACCACCGTCGTCATGCGCAGCACGATGCTGCCGGGCAGCGTCGAGCGCGAGCTGGTCCCGGCGCTCGAGCAGGCCTCGGGCGGACGCGCCGGCGACACGTTCGGTGTCGCCTACAATCCGGAATTCCTGCGCGAGGGGAGCGCGATCGCCGACTTCTTCGGCTCCGGCTACACGGTGGTCGGCGCCGGCGACCCGCGCAGCGCCGAGGCGCTGCGGCGGCTCTACGACGGCATCGGCGGCGAGCTGTTCGTGACCGCGGTGCCGACCGCCGAGATGCTGAAGTACGTGAACAACGCCTACCACGCGCTCAAGGTCGCCTTCACGAACGAGGTCGGGCGGCTGTGCAAGCGCGAGGGGATCGACAGCCACGAGGTGATGGCGCTGTTCCGCCGCGACACGCGCCTCAACCTGGGCCCCAGCTACCTGCAGCCCGGCTTCGCCTTCGGCGGCTCGTGCCTGCCCAAGGACCTGCGGGCGCTGAACCACCACGCCCGCCGCCACGACCTCGATCTGCCGGTGATCGCCTCGATCCTGCCCTCGAACGACCGTCACGTCGAGGAGGCGGTCCACCTGGTCGAGCGCCTGCGCCGCCGGAACCTCGGGTTCCTCGGCCTCTCGTTCAAGGCCGGCACCGACGACCTGCGCGAGAGCCCCATCCTGCGCGTGATCGGGACGCTGGTCGGCAAGGGGCACTCGGTGCTGCTCCACGACCCCAACCTCGACATGGAGCGCGTGCTGGGCGAGAACCGCCGCTTCGTCGAGGAGGAGGTCCCCTACCTGCCCGAGCGCCTGCGCGGGAGCGTCGCCGAGGTGGTCGCGGGCAGCGAGGTGGTCGTGGTCGCCAACCGGTCGCCGGAGTTCGCGGGGGTCGGTGCGCTGCTGCGGCCCGGTCAGGCGCTGGTGGACCTGGCGCACGCCGTGGATCCGGGCACCGTCGCCGCCGGGGAGTACCATGGGCTCGCGTGGTAGCGTCCTCCACCTGTCCGAGAACCTGACGCTGCCGTTCGACCGTCGGGTCTGGATGGAGCTGGGCGCGCTGCGGGCGGCGGGATTCGAGGTCTCCGCGATCTGCCCCACCGGCGAGAGCCACCGCGCCCCCTACGAGGTCATCGACGGCATCCACATCTGGCGCTACCCGGCGCCGCCGCCGACCCGGGGGGTGCTCTCCTACGTGTGGGAGTTCCTCTACTGCTGGCTGCAGACGCTGCGGCTCTCGGTCGTGGTGCTCGCGCGGCGCGGCTTCGACGTCCTCCACGCCGCGAACCCGCCCGACACGTTCTGGGCGATCGCGCTGCCCTACCGGCTGTTCGGCAAGCGGTTCGTGTTCGACCATCACGACCTGTGCCCGGAGCTCTATCTCGCCCGCTTCGGCGCCGACCGCGAGGGGGACCTCGCGCACCGCGCGCTGCGCGCGCTCGAGTGGGCCCAGTTCCGCACCGCGGACCTGGTGATCTCGACCAACGAGTCCTACCGCCAGGTGGCGCTCGGCCGCGGCGGGATGCCGCCCGAGCGGGTGGTGGTCGTGCGGAGCGGCCCGAGCCGCGAGCGCTTCGCGACCGTGCGCGCGGTGGACCCGTCCCTCCGGCGCGGGCGCCGCTTCCTGGTCGCCTACCTCGGGGTGATGGCGCCGCAGGACGGCGTGGACCACCTGCTGCGCGCGGTCCGGCACCTCGTCGACCGGGGGCGCCGCGACATCTCGTTCACGCTGATGGGCGCCGGCGACTCGTTCGACGACCTGCGGCGACTCGCCGGCGCGCTGGGGATCGAGGACCAGGTCCACTTCACCGGCCGCATCCCCGACGCCGAGGTCGAGACGGTGCTGGCGACCGCCGACGTGTGCGTGAGCCCCGACCCGCTGAACCCGCTCAACGACGTCTCGACGATGAACAAGGTGCTCGAGTACATGGCGTGCGGGCGCCCGATCGTCGCCTTCGACCTGCGCGAGCACCGCTACTCGGCCGGCGAGGGGGCCGCCTACGCGCGGCCCAACCACGACGACGACCTGGCGGAGCGCATCGCCGCCCTGCTCGACGACCCCGACCGGCGGGAGCGGATGGGGACCTACAACCGGCAGCGGTTCCTCGAGCGGATGGCGTGGGAGCACAACGCCGGCGCCCTGGTCCGCGCCTACGAGCGACTATGCCCCGCGAATCCCGGGTGACGGTCGTGCTGGCCGAGAGCGGCGTCTCCGTCGGCGGCACCGAGCGCGTCGTGTGGGAGCTGGCGACCCGCCTGCCCCGGGCGCGCTTCGACGTGCGCGTCTGGCTCTCGGACGCGCCGGGCGTGGACGAGCTGGCGGTCTCGCTCGCCGGCCGCGGGCTGCCGGTCGCGCGGGTCCCCGAGGTCGGGTCGCGCTGGGACTGGCGCGGGATGGCGGCCACCTGGGCGCGCCTGGTGCGGACGCGGCCGGCCCTGCTCCACATCCACCACGTGTGGCCGGCCGCCGACCGCTACCTCGCGCTGCTGGCGGGGGCGGCCGGCGTGCCGCGGCTGGTCGTCACCGAGCACATCGTCGGCCGCGCGCACTCGCCCCCGCAGCGCGCCCTCAAGCGGCGCGAGCTGCGGCGCGCGGACGCGGTGACCGCGGTGTGCGGCGCGGTCGCCGACTCGCTGGTGGCCGACTACGGCGTCGAACGCGCCCGCGTGCGGGTGGTGCCGAACGGGGCCGACCCGCCCGACGACGGCGAGGAGCGCGCCGGCGCGCGCGCCTGGCGCGAGCGGCTCGGGGCCGGCCCGTTCCGCCCGCTGTGGGTGTGCGCCGCGCGGCTCGAGGAGCAGAAGGGGCACGCGGTGCTGGTCGAGGCGCTGGCCCGGGTGCGGGCGCGCGGGCTCGACTTCGTCGCGGTGCTGGCGGGGGAGGGGTCGCTGCGGGCGGAGCTCGAGCGCCGGGTGGACCAGGCGGACCTCGGCGACCGCGTGCGCTTCGCCGGCCAGGTCGAGCCGATCGGACCGCTGCTGGCCGCGGCGGACGCCTGCCTGCTGCCCTCGCTGTGGGAGGGGATGCCGCTGACGCTGCTCGAGGCGCTCGCCCGTGCCCGCCCGGTGGTCGCGAGCCGGGTCGGCGGCGTGCCCGAGGCGGTCGAGGACGGCGTGACCGGGCGGCTGGTGCCGCCGGGCGACGCGGCCGCGCTCGCCGCCGTGCTCGAGGACCTCCACCGGCGGCCGGACGCCGCACGGCGGCTGGGGCTCGCCGGCGCCGCGCGCGTCGAGGAGGAGTTCACCTGGGCCCGCGTCGTCGAATCGTTCGAGGCCCTCTACGACGAGGTGCTGGGGCTGGCGAGCGTCACGCCGGCCGCGCCGGCCCGCGCGCGGCGGGCGCGATGAGGATCGGCGTGGTGGTGTCCTGCTACCGGCAGGAGCGGTTCCTCGCCCGCACGGTGGCGGCGATCGAGGCCGCACTCGCGGGCGAGGAATGGCAGGGGGTGCTGGAGCTGGCCGTGCCCTCGGGCGAGCCGCTGCCGGCGCTCTCCCCGCGCTGGCGCCTGGTCTCGGCGTTCGACCCGGCGACCCGGCGGCCGGGTCGCCCGCTCACGCCCGGCGGCGGGCGCATGCTGGGGTTCGCCGGGTGCGGCGGCGAGTGGGTGCTGTTCGCCGACTCCGACGTCGAGGTGGACGCCGGCTGGATGCGCGCCGCGATCGAGCTGGCGGCGCGCGAGCCGCGGCTGGCGGCGGTGTTCGGGCGCATCGAGGAGTGGTTCGTCGAGGGCGACCGCGTGTGGCGCGGCCAGCCCGACCTGTACCGCACCGGCGACCGCGACCGCGCGGTCGGCTACCTGGCGGCGCTGGCCTTCTACCGCCGCCAGGCGCTCGAGACCGCGGGCGGCTACGACGTGCGGCTCCACTCGGACGAGGACTTCGAGCTGGGCCTGCGCCTGAGCCGGCTGGGGTTCGAGATGCGCTCGCTGGGACGGCTCGCGGCGCGGCACTGGAGCGCGCCGCGCCCCAACCTGCGCGAGATCGGCCGGCGCTGGCGCACCGGGATCTGCTTCGGGCAGGGGCAGGTGCTGCGCCTCTACCTCGGCCGCCCGGGGTTCGGCGTGCTGCTCCGTCGCCAGTGGCTGTTCGTCGCCGCGCTGGCGATGTGGGCGCTGGGCGCGGTCGCGGCGGCGGCGGCGATCGCCGGGCGCGACCCGGCACCGCTCGCCGGCTGGGCCCTGCTGCCGCTCGCGGCGCTCGCGTTCATGGCGGTGCGCAAGCGCAGCCTGCGGCTCGCCGTGCTCTCGCTCCTCACCTGGACCGTGCAGGGACTCGGCCTGCTGGTGGGGCTGTTCCGGCTCCCCGCCGGCGCCCGTCCGCTGACGCCGCTCACGGAGGCGCGGTGCTGATCCACGGCGCCACCGACGTCGACATGCACCCGCCGCTGTTCGGCGGCGCGCAGCGCTGCTTCGGCCTCTACCGCGGGCTGGCGCGGCGGCACCCGGTGCGGGTGCTGTGCGTGGTCCCGGTCCGCAGCCGCGGGGCGCGCGCCGAGCGGGTGGACGGCGTGGACATCGTGCGGCGGCGCGCGGCGTACACCGCGCTCGCCTGGCGGCTCGAGCGGGCGCGGCTGGCGCCGCTGTTCCTCGCCGCGCACGGCCACCGCGCGACCGCGGCGGCCGCGCTGCGCGAGCTGCCGGGGACCCCCGACGTGCTGATGACCGACCTCCCGCTGGCCGCCCTGCGCGACCGCTCCGCCGCACGGCTCCGCGTCCACCACGCGCACAACGTCGAGGCCGACCACTTCGCCGCCGCCGGGCCGCCGCTGCTGGCGCGCGGACTCTGGGCACGCCGGCTGCGGGCGCTCGAGGCGCGCGCGGTCGCCGCCGCCGACCTGGTGGTGGCCGCCAGCGACGAGGACGCCGCGCGCCTCGGGGTGCTCTACGGGCTGGCGGCGGAGCGGTGCGTGGTGGCGCCCAACGGCTACGACGAGACGGTGTTCCGGCCCGCGCGCGCGGCCGCGCGCGCGCGCGCCCGCGCCGCGCTGGGGGTGACGGAGGGCGAGACCGTGTGCGCGTTCGTCGGCTCGGACGTGCCTCACAACCGCGCCGGGCTGGCGCTGCTCACCGGCCGGGTGATGCCGGCGCTGGCGGGGAACGGGTTCCGCCTGCTGGTGATCGGGCGGGTGGCGTCGGTGTTGCGCGGCCGGCGCGAGCCGTGGCTCATCGCCCGCGGCGAGACGCGCGCGATCGCCGAGCTGCTCGATGCCGCCGACCTGGGGCTCAACCCGGTGCTGGCGGGCGGCGGCAGCAACATCAAGCTGCCCACCTACCTCGCCGCCGGGCTCGCCGTGGTGACGACGCCGCACGGGCTGCGCGGGTTCCCGACCCTCGCCCCGTACGTCACGGTCGCCGAGCCGGCGGCGATGGCCGACGCCGTGCGGGCCCGCCCGGCGGGCTGGGCCCGCGGCGGGGCGACCGAGCCTCCCGCGGCGGTCGCCGCGTTCGCGTGGGGGACGATCGGGGAGCGGCTGGGCGACGCGTTCGCGGCCCGGCTCGCGGGCGGGTCGCCGGCGGCCGGCGGGGCCGGGGAGCCGCACGCCGACGCGCGCAGGAGGCAGGCATGAGGATCTCGATGATCGGCCAGAAGGGGCTGCCCGCGACCTACGGGGGCATCGAGCGCCACGTCGAGGAGATCGCGCGCCGGCTGGTCGCGCGCGGGCACGAGGTGAGCGTCTACTGCCGGCTCTACTACACGCCGGCGGGGGCCGAGTACCACGGCGTGCGGCTGCTGCGCCGGCCCAGCATCCACACGAAGCACCTCGACACGGTGACCCACGTCACCTGGAGCAGCCTCGAGGCCTCGCTGCGCCGCGACGACATCGTCCACTTCCACGCGCTCGGGCCCTCGGCCTTCGCCTGGCTGCCGCGCCTGCGCGGGGCGCGCACCGCGGTCACCGTGCACGGCCTCGACTGGCAGCGCGAGAAGTGGGGGCGGATCGCGTCGTGGGTGCTCAAGCAGTGCGAGTATCCGGCCGCGCACTTCGCGAACAAGACGATCGTGGTGTCGAAGACCCTGCGCGACTACTTCCGCGACCACCATCGCTGCGACGCCGCCTACATCCCGAACGGCACGAACCTGCCGACCCCGCGTCCGGCGAAGCGGATCCTGCCGATGGGCCTCACGCCCGGGAAGTACGTGCTGTTCGTCGGTCGGCTGGTCCCGGAGAAGGGCGTCCACTACCTGTGCGAGGCGTTCCAGCGGATCGACACCGACCACAAGCTGGCGCTGGTGGGCGGGCTCTCGTTCTCGCAGGAGTACGTGGACCTGCTGAAGCGCTACGCCGGCGACCGCATCCTGCTGCTCGACTACGTCTACGGCGAGGCGCTCGAGGAGCTGTGGAGCAACGCCCACGTGGTCGTCCAGCCCTCGACGATGGAGGGGCTCTCGATCGCCCTGCTCGAGGCGCTCTCCTACGGCCGTTGCGTGCTGCTCTCCGACATCCCGGAGAATCTCGAGGTGGCCGAGGAGTGCGCGGTCTCGTTCCGCAGCAAGGACGTGGACGACCTCCGGGCGAAGCTCGAGATGCTGCTCGCGCGCCCCGACCTGGTGCGGCACTACGAGGAGCGGGCGCGCGACCACGTGCGGCTCCAGTACTCGTGGGACAAGGTGACCGAGAGCACCGAGGCGGTCTACCGGGCGCTGCTCGACGGCCGGCCGTGAGCCCGGG
>CAZKQE010000091.1:0-9405 GCA_964554725.1 uncultured bacterium | reverse complement strand
CGCCCGTCGTGCTCGACCCAGCCGGGCCGCGGGAAGTGCTGCGGCAGTTCGGCGTACCCCCGCCCGCGCACGCGGCCGCGGGCGTCGAGGAGCAGCACGGTGCTGCCGGTGGTGCCCTGGTCGATCGCCATCACCAGCGGGTCCTTCACGGTCCCTCCCAGGCGCGGCGCAGCAGGCGCTCCTCGTCGGCCAGGCCGTCGTGGAACCGCTGCAGCTCGCCGCGGCGGCGGCCGTCGTCCCAGCCGAGCCGCAGCGCCAGCACCGCCGCGACCTCGGCGGCGGCGACCCGGCCGCGATCGGGAGTCAACCACAGCGAGGTGCGCCGGCGCACGACGTCGTCCACGCGCCGCGCGAATTCGTGCTCGGCGGCGAACTCGGCGAGCCGCGCGACCGGATGTCCGGGCCCGAGCGGGCGCGGCAGCGGCTCGAGCGGGTCGCGCAGCGGGCGCCCCTCGCGCCGGAGCGGCGCCGCCAGGCGGGCGAGCGTGTCCCGGGCCATCACGCGGAACGTGGTGTACTTGCCGCCCGCGACCGAGACGATCGGACCGTCGGTGACCACGCGGTGCTCGCGCGACGCCTGGCCCACCGTGCCCGCCGCCGCCAGCAGCGGGCGGATGCCGCCGGTCACCGCCAGCACCGGGGCCTCCGCGGGCCCGGGGAGCGCCCGCGCCAGCTCGTCGCGCAGGTAGCGGATCTCCTCGAGCGCCGGGCGGGTGTCCTCGGCCGCCGGAGGCGAGGCGACCTCGACCTCGGTGGTGCCGACCAGGCTCCGCCCCTCGAACGGGATGATGAAGAAGACGCGGCCGTCCGAGCGCGCGGTGAGCAGCAGTCCGTGGCCCTTCGTGAGCGGGGGGTAGACCAGGTGGATGCCGCGGCTCGGACGCATGAGCGGCGACGGGTCCGGCGCCCCCGGCGTGAGCGAGCACACCAGCCGCCGCCGCACCTCGTCCACCCACGGGCCGGCCGCGTTCACCACGGCGCGGGCCGTGAACAGCCGTTCGCCGCCCGCGAGCGCGTCGCGGGCCACGACCTCGACGTGCTCGCCGGCGGGGCGGGCGCCGACCACCTCGGTCCAGGGATGGATCGCGGCGCCGTGGGCGGCGGCGTCGCGCGCCACGGCGACCGCCAGCCGGGCGTCGTCCATGACCACGTCCGAGTAGAGCCCCGCGCCGAGCAGCCCGGTGGGGGCGAGGTCGGGCTCGAGCGCCAGCGCCTCGCGCGGGCGCACCGCGGCGCGGCGCGAGAGGCCGCGCGGTCCGGCGAGCAGGTCGTAGAGGAGCAGCCCGGTCCTCACCATCCACGGCGGCCGGCGGTCGCCGCGATAGAAGGGGAGCATGAAGCGGGTGGGACGGGTGAGCGGAGGGGCGAGGCGCGAGACCTCGCCGCGCTCGCGCAGCGCCTCGCGGACCAGCCCGAGGCGGCCGTGCTCGAGGTAGCGGAGCCCGCCGTGCAGCATGTGACTCGAGGCGCTGCTGGCGCCGGAGGCCAGGTCGGCGCGCTCGAGCACCGCCACCGAGAGGCCGTTGCGCGCGGCGAGGCGCGCGACCCCGAGGCCGGTGATGCCGCCGCCGACCACCACCAGGTCGAGCGGCGTCACGGGCGCCGGGCGCTCCGCGGCGGGCGCGACCGGGGCGCGGACGCCGGCCACGGCCGGCGTCCTCCGGCGGGGCTCAGCGCGACCTCAACGCCCGGCCACCCCGGCCGGCCGCTCGGCCGGCGGAGCGCCGCGGCCCCGGGCGCGCGCCGCCGGGGCGGGGGCGGAGGTGTGGCGGTCGATCCAGTCGAGGGTCCACTCGGCGACCGAGCGCTGGATGCGCGGCTCGCGCGGCCCGTGGGGCTGGCGCGGAAGCAGCAGCAGGTCGGTCGGGACTCCCACCTTCTTCAGGGCGGTGTAGAACTCCCAGCCCTGGGAGGGTGGCACCCGCTCGTCCTTCTCGCCGTGCACGATCAGGGTCGGCGTCCGCACGTTCCCGGCGTGGAGCACCGCCGAGTGGTCCACGTAGAACTGCGGGTCCTCCCACGGCCAGGCGTCGAAGTAGGAGCGGTTGAACTCCGGGATGTCGCAGGTGCCGGCCATCGAGATGAGGTCGGTGACCCCGGCGCCGACCACCGCGGCGCGGAAGCGGTCGGTCTTCGTCACCACCGTCGAGGTCATGAAGCCGCCGTACGACCAGCCGCACACCGCCAGGCGCGCGGGGTCGGCGACCCCGCGCTCGATGAGGGCGTCCACGCCGGCCATCAGGTCCTCGTAGTCGCGGCCGCCCCAGTCGCGCACGTTGGCGGCCCGGAAGGCGCCGCCGTAGCCGCCGCTCCCGCGCGGGTTGGGGAGCAGGATCGCGTAGCCCTTCTGCGCGAACAGGGGCCACGCGTAGGTCCGCGAGGAGGCCGAGAACGTGTTCGAGTGGGTGCCGGCCGGCCCACCGTGCACGTTGAGCACCAGCGGCACCCGTCGGCCCTTGCGGTAGCCCACCGGGTAGATGACGAGCCCCTCGATCGGCCGTCCGTCGGGGGCGTTCCAGGTGACGAGCTCCTTCGGGAACGCGTGGAGGTCGCGCACCTGCGGGTTGGTGTCCGTGATCACCTCGGGGGCGCCGTCGGGCATCCGGACGCGCACCAGCTCGCGCGGCTGCTCGGCGCTCTCGCGCAGGTAGACGGCGACCCGCCCCCCGCCGCCGATCGAGAGCGCGCTGTTCATGGACGGGCCGGTCGTGAGCGGACGGACCGTCGGGTCGTCGGGCGAGACGCGGTAGAGGTGCTGGGCGGTGCGCGCGTTCGCCTGGAACGTCACGAAGCGCCCGTCCGGGCTCCACCCCAGCCCGTCGCCGAAGCCCTGCACGCGCTCGTCGAACGCCGCGGTGAGGTTGCGGACCGTCCCGCCCGCGGGCGCCACCACGCACACGTGGTGGTTCGAGTACCAGGCGGTGGACCGCTCGTCCTGGGAGACGAACGCGACCCACTTCCCGTCCGGGGACCACGAAGGGCTCTGGTCGGCGCCCGGACGCTGGACCAGCGCGCGCGCCCGGCCGCCGCCGGTCGCGACCACGAACAGGTCGGAGTGGAACTGGTCCGGGATCAGCGGTGTGGGCTGGGCGGCGTAGACCACCTGCGCGCCGTCCGGCGCGAGCGAGAAGCCGGTGACGTGGGTCTCGCCGCTCGTGAGCCGGGTCGCCTTGCGGCTCGCGACCTCGATGACCCACAGCCGGTTCCAGGGATACATCGAGCCGGGGGTCCAGGCGTCGTCCTTGTCCTTCTCCTTCTTCTTCCGCTCCTCGCTCTTCGGCTCGCGGGCCAGGTAGCCGATCCACCGGCCGTCCCCCGACCACTCGAGGTTCGAGACCGAGCTCTTCGACTCGGTGAGGATCCAGGCCTCGCCGCCGTCGGGACGGATGAGCCACACCTGCCGCCGGCCCTCGTCCGCGGCGGCGCCGGACCTCGCCTCGTCGGCGCGCACGCCCGGCCGCGGCCGGTCGGAGAGGAACGCGATCGTGCGGCCGTCCGGGGCCCAGCGCGGGCTCTCGTCCGCCACCGGCGAGTTCGTGAGCCGGCGGGGCGCGCCCCCCTCGGTCGGCGCCAGCCACACGTCGGTGTCGTAGTCGCTGCCGTCCGCGTTCAGCTCCGAGACGACGTACGCCACCCAGCGGCCGTCGGGGGAGACCTGCGGGTCGGTGACCGTCCTCACCGCGAGGATGTCGTCGAACGTCCAGGGACGGGGGGCGGCGCCCGCCGCGGTCGACGGGGCGACGGCGGCGAGGGCGAGGGCGGTGCACCACACGCGGAGCGACATGGCGGACTCCTCCGGGAGGGCGGGGGACGGAGCGTCGGCAGCCGGACGACGGCGCAGCATAGCACCGCGCCGCCCGGTGCGGGGGCCGCGCGCCGTCGCCCGGCAGGCGCCGCGCGGCGGGAGACGGCGGCCGGCGCCGGGGCCCGCCCGGGCGCGGTTGCCCGCGCCTGGCACGCGTGATAGAGATTGCCCGCTCGTTCCCGAACGACCGATACCCTCCACCCCAAGCGAGGCAGGCATGACTTCCACCTGGGCCGCGGGACAGGTCCCTCCGCCGTGCCCGCGACGGGCCGTCGCGACCCGTCCCGGCGACCGTACGACGCGGCGGAACGCCCGATGAGCGGGCACCTGCAGGCGTCGCTCCAGGAGGACCTCGAGGAGATCCGCGGCAAGATCGCCGAGATGGGGCGCATGGTCGAGGCGGCGGTGCGCTCGAGCATCGCCGCGGTGCTGCGCCGAGACCGCCAGATCGCCTACGGCGTCATCCTGCGGGACAGCTACGTGGACGACGCCGAGAAGCAGATCGACCGGCTGTGCCTGCGCTTCCTCGTGCGCCACCAGCCGGCGGCCGGGCATCTGCGCTTCGCCTACGCGAGCATCCGCATCAACCTGGAGCTGGAGCGCGTCGGCGACTACGCCGAGGCGATCGCACGCGAAGCCCTGCGCCTGAGCCAGATCGAGGCGCCGCTCCCGCTCGAACGGCTGAAGCAGATCGCCGACCTCGCCGAGCCGATGCTCCACGACTCGATCCGCTCGTTCGTCGAGCAGGACGCCGAGCTGGCGGCGCGCACGATCGAGGGGGACGAGGCCGTGGACCTGCTGCGCGACACGCTCACCGCCGACGTCACGAACGAGTTCCGCGAGGGAAAGCTCCCGTTCGACGCCCTCTACCCGCTCATCATGGTCATCCGCCGGCTCGAGCGGGTCTCCGATCAGGCGCGCAACATCGGCATGGAGACGCTCTACCTGTGCACCGGCGAGGTCGCCAAGCACCGCAGCTCGGTCACGCTCAAGGTGCTGTTCGTGGACGAGCGCAGCTCCTGTCGCAGCCTGATGGCGGAACGGATCGGCACGTCACTCGGGGAGACCGGTTTCGTATTCTCGAGCGCGGGGATCGACCCGCTCCCCATCGAGCCGCAGACCGCCGCGTACATGGCCTCGAAGGGCTTCGACGTCACCCGCGCCGTGCCGCGGGCGCTCACCGACGTGGACGATCTCGAGGCGCAGGACGTCATCGTCCTGCTCGCCCGCGAGGCCCGGCGCGCGTTCCCGCGGCGGCCGCGCAAGGCCGTGCTCATCGAGTGGCCGATCGAGGACCCGAGCCAGGCAACCGGCAGCGACGCCGAGGTGCGGGCCGCCTACGAGCGCGCCTTCACCTTCATCGGCAGCCACATCCGGGACCTGGTCTCGGCGGTCCGCGACAGCGGCGGGAAGTGACGCGCGGGCATTGACGCCCGCGCGGGAGGGACGGGCCCGCGCACGACGCGGGCCGACCGGGGAGACCCGGGACGATCCAGCGAGGGAAAGGGGACTCCGATGACGTTCGCGCGACCGGGAATGACCGCGAGGGCCGCCGTCGCCCTCGCGCTGGCGATGTCGGTGGGCGGCTGCGGCGGGGGCGGCGGGAGCGCGTCCGGGGGCACGACCATCCAGGTCAAGGGCTCGGACACCATGGTCAACGTGGCGCAGGCCTGGGCCGAGGAGTACAAGCAGGTCGCCCCGCAGGTGGACGTCGAGGTCTCCGGCGGCGGCTCCGGGGTGGGGATCGCGGCGCTCGAGCGCGGCACGATCGACATCGCGACCGCCAGCCGCGACATGAAGGCCGACGAGCGCGAGCTGGCGAAGCGCAACACCGGCAAGGAGCCGAAGGAGTTCATCGTCGCCTACGACGCGCTGGCCGTCTACGTGCACAAGGACAACCCGATCGAGCAGATCACGCTCGAGCAGCTCGCCGAGATCTACGGCGAGGGGGGGACGGTCACCACCTGGGCGCAGCTCGGCGTCACCCTGCCCGACGCCGGCAGCGGCGAGATCGTGCGCGTGAGCCGGCAGTCCAGCTCCGGCACCTACGAGTTCTTCCGCGAGCACGTGCTCGGGAAGCGCGACTTCAAGCTGGGCTCGCGGGACATGAACGGCTCGAAGGAGGTCGTCGAGCTGGTCGCCAGCACGAAGACCGCGATCGGCTACAGCGGCATGGGCTACGCGACGCCGGCGGTCAAGATCGTCAAGCTGGCCTCGAAACCGGGGGAGCCGGCGGTCGAGGCCACGGTCGCGAACACGATGAGCAAGGCCTATCCGCTGGCCCGTTCGCTGATGCTCTACACGCTCGGCGAGCCCGAGGGCGCCGTGCGGGCCTACATCGACTGGATCCTGTCGCCCGCCGGGCAGCGGATCGTCGAGGAGAACGGATACGTCCCGGTCGCCGCGCCGCATGGCAGCTGAAGTCGGGGACCCGGCGCCGGGCCTCGGCGGCGCCGGGACGGGGGCGGGCGCGCGCGGCGGGGACCGCCCGCGGCGGTCGCGCCCGGCGGTGCTGGCCGAGCGGCTGCTCGAGGCGGTCATCCGCCTCTCCGGAGTGAGCGCGATCCTGTTCGTGGTCGCCATCTTCTTCTTCATCTTCCGCGAGGCGGCGCCGATCCTGTTCTCGCGCGACTTCAGCCTGCGCGAGTTCCTGTTCAGCACCGAGTGGTACCCGACCTCGGCGAGCAACGTGCGCTACGGCACCCTCGCCCTGACGGTCGGCACGCTGAGCGTCACCGGCGTCGCGATCGTGCTCGCGGTCCCGTTCGGGCTCGGCGCGGCGATCTTCGTCTCGGAGTTCTGCGGCCCCCGGCTCAAGGAGACGCTCAAGATCGTCATCGAGCTGCTGGCCGCGATCCCGAGCGTGGTGTGGGGCTTCATCGGGCTCACCGTGATGAGCCGCATCACGGTGGAGCTGACCGGCGCCCCGGTCGGCGTCAACCTGCTCAACGGCGGCGTCATCCTTGCGCTCATGAGCGTCCCGATCATCGTCTCGATCGGTGAGGACGCGCTGAAGGCGGTGCCCGACTCCTACCGCGAGGCGGCGCTCGCGATGGGCGCGAACCGCTGGCAGACCGTGCGCCGGGTGCTGCTCCCGGCGGCGCGGAACGGGCTGCTGGCGGCGGTGCTGCTCGGCGTCGGCCGCGCGGTCGGGGAGACGATGGCGGTGCTGATGGCGACCGGCCACGCGGTCCACATCCCGGGCAGCCTGCTCGACTCGGTCCGCACGCTGACCGCGAACATCGCCGCCGAGCTGGGCGAGGCGCCGGCGGGTTCGGACCACTACCGCGTCCTGTTCCTCACCGGCACCCTGCTGTTCCTCATCACGTTCGCCGTGAACCTCGGCGCGGACCTCGCGATCCGCGGCGTACGGAAGCGCTAGGCCGCCGTGAGCGTCGCCCCCGAGGTCGCGCGCTTCTCGCGGACGCCGCACGTCGCGCGCACCGAGCGCAGCGAGGCGGTCGCCCGCGGCGTCTTCTCGATCATGGCGCTGTTCATGATCGTCCCGCTCATCGCGATCGTCGCCTACCTGCTCTACCGCGCCGCGCCGTCGCTCTCGTGGGAGTTCCTGCTCGAGGTGCCGCGCAAGGGGATGCGCGAGGGCGGCATCTGGCCCGCGTTCGTCGGCACCCTCTACCTGGTCGGGATGTCGCTCGCGGTCTCGGCGCCGATCGGCGTGCTGGCGGCGATCTACCTGCACGAGTACGCGAAGGACAACTGGTTCAACCGCATCATCAACCTGGCGGTGATCAACCTGGCCGGGGTGCCGAGCATCGTCCACGCGCTGTTCGGGCTCGGCGCCTTCGTCTACGCCGCGAAGTTCGGCTACTCGATCCTGGCCGCCTCGCTCACGCTCGCGATCATGACCCTGCCGGTGATCATCGCCAGCACGCGCGAGGCGCTGGCCTCGGTGCCGGCGGCGTTCCGCGTCGCCTGCTGGAACGTCGGGGCGACCCGCTGGCAGACGATCCGCGAGGTCGTGCTGCCGAACTCGATCAGCGGCATCCTCACCGGCGTCATCCTGCAGGTGAGCCGCGCCGCGGGCGAGACCGCGCCGATCATGTTCACCGGCGCGGTGTTCTTCAAGGCGGTCCAGCGCGGCGACCTGTTCCCCTACGGGCTCGGCGACCAGTGCATGGCGCTCTCGATGCACCTCTACACGCTCTCGACCCAGGTCCCCAACGTCGAGGAGTCCATCCCGTTCGCCACCGCGGTGGTCCTGCTCGGCGCGGTGCTCATGGTCAACGCGACCGCCATCACGCTGCGCGTGTGGCTGCGCAACCGCAAGCGGTGGTAGGGCGATGAGCGGTCCGGCGAAGGCGGTGGAGGTGGAGGACCTGCGGCTCTCGTTCGGGGGCAAGGAGGTGCTCCATGGGGTCAGCTTCGACGTGCGCCGCCACGAGATCCTCGGGATCATCGGCCCCGCCCAGTCGGGCAAGTCGTCGCTGCTCCGCTGCATCAACCGGACCATCGACTACGACGCCGACGCGCGGGTGAGCGGGACCATCCGGCTGGACGGCGAGGACGTGCGCAAGGTGAAGGACGTGTTCGCGCTGCGCCGGAAGATCGGCATGGTGGCGCCGCTGCCGGTCGGCCTGCCGCTCTCGATCTACGACAACGTCTCGTTCGCGCCGCGCTCGGCGGGGCTCAAGGACCGCGCCACCCTGGACGGCATCGTCGAGCGCTGCCTGCGCCAGGCGGCGCTGTGGGACGAGGTGAAGGACCGCCTGAACAGCCTCGGCACCGCCCTCTCCGGCGGCCAGCAGCAGCGGCTGACGATCGCCCGCGCGCTCTCCCACCAGCCCGAGGTGCTGTGCCTGGACGAGTTCTCGATCGCGATCGACCCGGTGACGACGATGCGGATCGAGGACGTCCTCAAGGAGCTGCGGCGCGAGGTGACGATCGTCCTGGTCACGAACCTGGTCCAGCAGGCCCGGCGGCTCGCCGACCGCACGATGTTCCTGTGGAAGGGCGAGGTCGTCGAGCTGGACGACACCGACGTGATCTTCTCGGACACGCCGGCCGAGCGGCGGACCTTCGAGTACGTGCGGGGGATCTTCGGATGAGCGGCGACGGCCCGTTCTCGATCATCACCCGGGACCTGAATCTCTGGTACGGCTCGTTCCAGGCGCTCATCGACGTCTCGATCCGCATCCGTCCGCGCCTGATCACCTCGCTCATCGGCCCCTCCGGCTGCGGCAAGACCACGCTGCTGCGCTGCTTCAACCGGGTCAACGAGCGCTACGGATACGTCCGCACCACCGGCGAGATCGAGATCCTGGGGCGCAACATCTACGCCCCGGACATCGCGCTGGTCGAGCTGCGCAAGGCGGTGGGCATGGTGTTCCAGCGCCCCAATCCGCTGCCGCTCTCGGTCTACGAGAACGTCGTGCTGGGCCTCCGCCTCCACGCCAGCGGTCCCGAACTCCAGCGCTCCCGGCTCGACGCGGTGGTCGAGGACGCGCTGACCCAGGTGGGGCTGTGGAAGGACCTCAAGGACCGGCTCCACACCGTCGCGACCCGGCTCCAGCTCGAGCAGCAGCAGAAGCTGTGCATCGCCCGGCTGCTGCCGCTCAAGCCCGAGGTCATCCTCATGGACG
>CAZKQE010000090.1:0-9455 GCA_964554725.1 uncultured bacterium | reverse complement strand
CCGAAGTCCACCAGCACCGCGCCGGTCGAGTCGTGCACGCTCTCGATCTTGAGCGAGGCGAGCACCGAACTCTGGAACGTGAGGTTCCGCGCCTTCTCCCACGCGGTGCCGGGCGCGGCGCTGAAGCGCGGGTTCCGCTCGAGGACCAGGATCCGCTCGCCCAGCCGCTGGAACTCGAGCAGGCGGTCGTTGAGCGGGAGCCCGCCGAGCACGAAGTGCGAGCCGATGCCGCTCGCGAGGCTGAAGATGCCGAGCACCGGCACCTCGAGCTGGTCCTTGCGGATCTCGAGGTAGAGGTTGTCGCGCTTGCGGTGGACGGTGAAGAAGCCCTTGGAGGCGGTGGCGTCCTTGAGCACCTTCTTCCAGTCCTGGAACGGCTTGTCCTTGTCATCGGCGGCGGCCGCCGGGGCCGCCCCCTTGCCGCCGCCCTTGCCGGGCGGGTCGGCGGCCGCCGCCGGGACGGCGGCGAGCAGCAGGGCGAACGACAGGGCGAGGACGGTGCGGCCGAGGTTCGAGCGGGGGAGCATCGCGGGTCTCCTTCGCATTCGGCGCGCCCGGCGGGACGTCGCGGGCGCGGTCGGTGGACGGCAACCACGGGCCCGGCAACCGGGCCCCGAGGATCGACGGGAGGCGGCAGGATAGCGCCCCGCCGCCCCGTGCGGGTAGCCGCGGCCGACGGGCGCGGGGATGACGGAGACCGGCGGGGGCAGCGCCGGTGTCCGATCAGGCGATCTCGGCGATGAAGTCCTCGACCGCCTTCTCCACCGCCGCCCGGGAGAGGCTCGGATAGCGGAAGACCTCCTCCCGGTCGGAGAAGAGATCCGCATCGATCGAGGACTCCCTCCAGCCCAGGTGGACGGCCGTCCCGCCACCGACGAGATGGACGCGATGGGGCCCCCGCCGCGGAGCCGTCCTCGCCAGCTCCTGCATCAGCGCGAGCAATCGCGCCCGCGTCAGTTCCCTGCGCATGAGGTCAGGCGACCCGCGCGGAGGGACAGGCGTCGGCGAACGAGACCGCCTGACGCAGGTGGGCGAGGTAGCGCGCGTGGGCGAGGTCGCCGGCGTGGCGCTCGAGCAGCCGATAGAGACGCATGTCGGCGTCCGGGATCACGGGGCCGGGCACCGGCACGCCCTCGCGGCGCAGGCGCGGCGCGGCGAGCGAGACCACGAGGCTCTCGACCGTGACCTCGCCGGCGGCGAGCGCGTCGGGACCGGCGTCGATCACCTCGGCCCCGGGCAGGCCGACGGTGGTGAGACGCGCGGCGCCGAACCGTTCCCTGAGCCAGCGTCGGACTGCCGCCTTCCTCCCGACCGCCCGGCGGGCCGCGGGGCTCATGCGGGCGGCGCGGGCGCGACCCCCGGCGCGCCCGTAGGCGCGGAAGCGTTCACGAACGGCATTGGGGAGTTCCATGACGGCCCGATCATGCTTGGGAGGTAAGCATATGGCAAGGGCCCGGCGAATGCGGCCGGAGCGAGCGACCGGCTGCGTCCGGCTCGGTCAACTCCTCGCACCAAAGACCCGCGGCAACCCGATGGGTGGCCGCCAGGAGAGAACCAGCGCCTCGACCTGGGGTCGCTCCCGCTACCGAAGCACCACCGCGCGCGCCGTGGCGCGCGCGGCGCCCTGGCTCAGCACCAGCGTGTAGAGGCCGGCCGGCAGGCGCGCACCGCGGGCGAGCAGGAACCGGTGCGTGCCGGGGCCCGGGGTTCCCACCTCGCGCGCCAGCACCCGCCGGCCGGCCAGGTCGTAGAGCTCGAGCCGCGCCGGCTCGCCGCTCACGAGCGAGAAGCCGACCACCAGGTCGCCCACCACGGGGTTCGGTTGCGCCCCGTGCAGGTGGAACCTCGGCGCCGCGACTCCCACCCAGGTCTCCGGTGTGTGGGCCAGCTCGCCCCCCTCGTGGTAGGCGAGCCGATACGCGTAGCGCGTGCCCGCGACCACCGCGCGGTCCTCGTAGGCGATGCGCCCGCTCCCATCCGCGCTCACCGAGGCCAGCCGCTCCCACTCGGCCCCGCTCGTGCGCCGCTCGATCCAGGCCGTGAAGCCCGCCTCCGCCCCCTCCCAGACGAGCCGCACGCGGTCCCACTCGGCCTCCGCCCGCACCAGCGACAGCAGCACCGGCACCGGGCCGTCGGCCACGTAGAGCAACGCCCGCAGCCGCCGCGTCGAGTCCTCCCACACCACGATCGCCCCGCCCCGGCCGTCCGCGGTCATCGTGGGCTCGCCGGTGCGCAGCGGTCCCGGCACCGCCAGGCCCACCGCCGGCCAGCCGGGGGCGACCGAGGGCGCCCCGGTCACGTGCTGCACGATCGACTGGCACTGGTTGCAGACCCCCCGCACCCAGCCCAGGTAGGCGCCGCCCAGGCCGTCGGGCGCCAGGGAGGTGAGGGCGTCGAAGCCGGTGTTGTCGGTCACCCGCAGGCCGTTCTCGGGCCAGCCCGGCGGGAGCGTCCCGTCGGACCGCACCCGCTGCAGGAAGATCTCGTCGTCGAACAGGTCCCGGTAGTCGTACCAGGCGAGCAGCACCCCGCCCGCCCCGTCCGGCACCAGGTGCAGCCCCGCCCGGTCGTCGGGGGCCTGGCAGACCAGCACGCCCCCTTCGGGCCAGCCCGCGGCGATGCTGCCGGCCCCGCTGAAGCGCTGAAGGTAGTAGTCGGCGAACTGGAAGTCACCGACCGTGCCGCACGCCAGGTAGCCGCCCCCCGCGCCGTCCGGGATGAGCCTCACCATCTGCCGGTCCGCGACGATCCGGCTGCCGTCCTCGGCCCAGCCCGGCGCGCGGCTCCCATCGGCCAGGACGCGCATGGCGTAGGTCGCGAACGGCCCGTCGGTGGGCGTGCCCCCGTGGCGCAGATCGAGCCAGGCCACGATCGCCCCGCCCGAGCCGTCCCCGATCACCAGGGGATAGCCCTGCCAGCTTGGCAGCGTGCACAGCGGGAGCCCGTGCTCCGGCCAACCGGCGGCGACCTGGCCGTCCGCCGTCAGATGCTGCACGGAGATGTCGAGCGTGGCGTCGTCGTGCCACGTGATGTACGCCCCCCCCTCGCCATCGGCAGCCACGACGGGCCTGTCCTGCGTGCCCGGTGGCTGCGCCACCGGCACGCCGTCCACGACCCAGCCGGGCGCGCGGCTGCCGTCCGCCAGCAGCCGCTGCGCGTAGAGGTCTACCCCTGTAGTCCCGGAGAGCACATTGCGCCCATCGTACCAGGTGATCAGAACGCCACCCTCGCCGTCGCCGGCAACGGAAGTGAGCAGTTGCGCGGCCGGATGCGTGCACACCGGGACGCCATCAGCGGGCCACCCCGGGGCGATCTCCCCCGTCGCCGTCACGCGCTGGGCGTAGATGTCCTGGTTCACGTGGCGGGTGTCCTGCCACACGATGATGGCGCCGCCCAGCCCGTCCGGGACCACCTGCGCGCTGCGGGCACAGCAGGAGTTGGAGAGCAGCACGCCGTCCGGGGACCAGGCGGCGGCGGGAGCGCCCGCCAGCAGCAGCGCCAGCGCTCCGACGGTGCGAAGAATCAGGCGGGGAGACCAGAATGGCATGCGCAACTCGCCAACGGGGGGCGCGGAGAGCCCACGGCGCGTTCATCTTGCACCATCGCGAGAAGAAAGTCTTGACCAAAGTGGCCCGGGGGCCTGAGATGTGCCCGCTGAGCCGGATCGCCATGCTCCACTTCGCGCCGCGCAGTCGGCGCGGAGTCTCGGTCGTCGCCGACCGCCCCGAGGAGGCCGCCATGGTCCCGCGCGATCGTTGCCGCGCTTTCCGATCCCCCCGTTTTCGCTTCGCTCGGTTTCCGCTCCCGCTGCTCGGCCTGCTCACGCTCGTCACGGCGCCCCGGCTCGAGGCGGGCCGTGGCAGGTGGACCCCCGAGCTCGCGGAGATGGGCGGCAAGGCGATCCACCTGATCCTGCTGCCCGGCACCGGCACGCACTCGCGCATCCTGTGGTGGGATGACTTCGGGCTCGGCCGGGTGCTGGGCTGGAACCCGGCCAATGGCGACTGCGACGACAACGCGGCCACGCTGGAGGGCTTCACCGTGCTGGCCGGCGGCGATCCCGGCACCACGGAGCCCTGGGCCCCCGGAGCGAACGTGTTCTGCTCCGGTCACAGCCCGCTGTCGTCCCCGGAGGCCCCGAGCGGCCGGTTCATGACGGTGGGTGGGAAGGGAGACAAGCTCGACTGGGGCCTGCGGGATGCCCGGATGTACACGGCGGGCACTGGGACGGGCACGTGGACGGCGACCGCCGCGCCAAGGTGGCCCCGCTGGTACCCCCAGGTCACGGCTCTAAGTGACGGCAGGATACTCACTTCCGGCGGCAGCAAAGGAGAGCAGTTCTGGTACTGGGGCGGGCGGCGGGACGAGAGCCCGCCCACCGGCGGCAGCGGGGACGACCTGCACCGATTCGGTCGGGTCTCGGACCCCGGCGGTCCCGCGAGCGGCGGCTACTGGGAGGACCCGGTGACGCCGCTCCCGGCCGGCGGCGTGCCTCCTCTGGCGCGTGAAGGGCACGTCGGGGCCTTTCTCCTCAACGAGAACGGCCAGGCGATCTTCGGCGGACGCGACGGCAGCGGGAACCTCATTGACGACGGAGCGCGCGTCTGGCTTCTGAAGCGCACGAACGGGGGACCGTTGGCTGCCGAATACACCTACCAGTGGGAGCAGCTCACCGTAGGCCAGACGCGTCCCGATCCGCGCACCGAGCATGCTGCGGTCGCCATCTCGAATGACACCGAGATCCTGGTTCTTGGCGGGATCTGGAAGCCCCAAGGCCAAGGTGAAGCACCGACGGACGAGCTGTGGCGGTTGCACAAGGTCGCAGGGGCATGGAGCTGGCAGCAACTCAGCCTGCCCAGCGGCCCATCGCCCCGGTACGGCCACGCGGCGGTCTACGACATGGTGGGGAGCCGGGTGCTGGTCTTCGGCGGGGCCGAGGCGCTGAGCGGCCACCCGTCCGACAACCGCGTCTGGGCGCTGAACCTCGCCACCAACCCCTGGACCTGGGAGGAACTCCCAACGACCGGCGGGATCCCGGCGCGCCGCGACCACATCATGGTGCTCGATCCGGACAGCCCCTCGGGATCGCGCTCCCTGCTGGTCTACGGCGGCCATCTGGGCGCCGGGCAGTCGGACGAGACCCTGTGGAGACTGGACCTGAGCGCCTCCCCGCCCGCCTGGAGTCCGGTGGCGGTGGGCGGCAGCCCCGGCACGCGGGCCGGGCATGTGGCCTTCTACGACAACCGCTTCAACGCCGGGCGGCTGTTCGTCCACGGAGGCGATCCGACCGGGAGCGGTCCCTACGACCTCGACGACTACCACCACGTGTGGGTGATCGATCCGTTCCCCGCGGGTGGCGGCACGCCGCAGTGGCGGCGCTGGCAGCAGACCTCGTTCCGGCTCTCGCAGCACACCGTGAGCCCGGATCGGACGGGCACCAGCAACCCGGTCCTCACCGCGCGCATCCCGGAGATCTACACGCCGTCCACCGACAGTTGGGCGGCGGTGCCCGAGGCCGCGTGGCTGCAGGACTGGAACTTCTATCCCGTGCAGTTCGTGGTTCCCGGTACCGAGCGGCCCGGTGGAGGGGGCCGGGTCGTGACGGTGGGTCCCGACCCGCAGGCGCGCTACCTCGACATCCCGCCTCCCGGCCAGCCGGCAGGTGGCTGGCTCAATGTCGGCACCAGCGGCAGCACGCTGTTCGGGATGCACACCGGAGTGCTCTACCGCCCGGACAAGATCATGGTCGCGGGCACCAGTCCCGGGGCCGACCCGTACGCCACGACCAAGCGCCTGGACACCTCCAACTTCGCCGCCGGCTGGACGTCCTGTCAGTGTCCCGGGGAGGCGCAGCTGGCGCGGCGGTATCGCCACAACCTCGTTCTGCTCCCGACCGGTGACGTCATGGCGGTGGGCGGCATGCGCTTCTCCGGCATTCAGTTTAGCGACACGTCCGACGCCCAGCCTTGTCCACAGATCTGGTCACCCGCCACCGACTCCTGGACCCCCTTGTACGACCTCGAGTGCGACGAGGTGCTGGAGAACGGCGTCTTGCGCAACGTGGTGCGCAACTACCACTCGAGCGCAACGCTGCTGCCGTGTGGGAGGGTCCTGTCGGCTTCCGGCCACGACCATGGCGACGCGACCACGGCGCGAATCTTCTGCCCACCCTACCTGTTCAAGAACGACAACACGTCGGCCGAAACGCTGCGGCCTCAGATCAGCGGGGCACCCACCCACCTCACCTATCGCAAGACCTTCACGGTCTGCACGCCGGACCCGGCGGCCATCACCCGCGTGCGCCTGATCCGCCCCGGAGCGACCACCCACGGGTTCGATACCAATCAGCGCTACGTGCCGCTTGACTTCACGGTGGCCGAGGGCGGGCCGCCACGACTGTTCGTGGCGGCGCCGGCCAGCCCCGACTCGGCGCCCCCCGGCGACTACCTGCTGTTCCTGACCGGGGCCTGGGACAATGAACCGCAGCCCCCCACTCACTACGAGGACCTGCCCTCGATCGCCAGGTGGGTGCGCCTGGAGCCGGGCGGGGCCGACCTGTGCGACGCGGTGCAGCCGGGAGCGGTGACCGACTTCGCGCCGGACGCGGTCGGCGAGACCGAGGTGTGGCTCAGTTGGACCGGACCGGGCGACGACGACGGGCTGGGTCCCTCGGGCCCGCCGACGGCTTTCGACCTGCGCAGTTCCACGAATGAGTCCCAGCCGGGGCCTGCCGGCAGCCCGGGGTCGGGCTCGGTCGCGGGTCTGCAACCCTGCAGCTGGAACCTGTTCACGGTGTCGGCCTGGGACGACAACCAGCAGGAATCCGCCCCGGTCACGACCAGTGTCCAGACCCTGTGCGGCGGTGGGGGCGGCAGCGGAGGCTTCGGGGCGGCACCGGCGGGAGGCGAGGAAGGCGGCGGGATCCCCGGCGCTGAGATCGGCGCGGCCGGGGCGGAGACGCTCGAGCCGGCCTCCGGGCTGCTGATCGTGGAGTCCCGACGAACCCGAGAAGGCGGGTGGCAGGTGTCGGTTCGCCTATCGAACACAGCAGAGGGGGCCGAAGCGGCGGAGGCGGAGGCCGTGCTGGTGCAACGGCGGGTCGCATCCGGCGAGTGGCATACCGTGGCTCGCCACCTGCCGCGCGCCACCACCAGCCTGCTCGGGCTCTCCATGCTGCGCGACCAGGGTCGGCTCGTGGTGCCCGCCCGCTACCGGCTCGAGCGGCTCAAGACGGATCTTCGCTCCGGGGGGCAGGGCTACGCGCTGCTCAGTGTGCAGCACTCGCGCCTCGGCGACCTGGGGCCGACCCCCGCCCTCGGTGGCGGCGGTGCCACGTGGGCGGTGGGGGACTCCCTGACGCTGACGTATGGGCACTCCGATGCACCGGCACTCGAGGCGGCGGGCTGGTACCTGAGCGTGCGCCGGGTCGAGGGAGCCTCGGCCTCCCCGGCCAGCGGCAGGCGGGCGAGGGTCGAGCTCCCGCCGCGTTTCGCGCTCCACCAGAACCAGCCCAACCCGTTCGCAGGATCGACCCGCGTTACGTTCGACTTGCCGGTGGAGAGTCCGGTGCAGATTCACGTCTACGACCTGTTGGGGCGCAGGGTCGCCACGCTGGCGGACGGTATCTACCGGGCCGGCTTCCACACCGTGGACTGGGATCTGAGGGGCGCCGGCGGGGTCATGGTGCGGCCGGGCGTCTACGTGTGTCGGATGCGTGCCGGTGCCTTCCAGGCCGAGCGGAAGATGAGCGCGCTGCCTTGACCAACCCGTAGCCGTCGCCTGAGGCCCACCCTACTGCGGGGCGGGGCGGACGACGCGCCGTGGGTGGCCGCGCGGTGCGAACCCTCGTCCCGACCCCGGGTCCCGCGGATCAGTTGAGCCGGACGAACCGCCGCACCTGCGCGCGGCCCTCCGTCTCGTAGCGGACGAAGTAGACGCCGGCCGTCGCCCGGCCGCCGGCGGTGCGCCCGCTCCATTCCACACGGTGCCGGCCGGCGGAGTGAACACCGTCGGCGAGCGTCGCCACCTCGCGGCCGGCGAGGTCCACGACCGTCACGCGCACGCGCGCCTCGCGGCCCACCGTGAAGGCGATCCCGGCGTTCCGCGAGACCGGGTTGGGCGAGACCGGCTCGAGCGCGAACCCGGGCGCCGGGCCGTCCCCCACCGCGACCGCGCCCGTCACCTCGAGGATCATGTTCCCGGTCGCGACCTGGCCGTCGGGATTGGTGATGGTCACGGTGTACTTCTCGCCCGGCAGGTTCGCGGTCGCCGAGGTGGTGTTGAGGTCGAGGATGACGTGGGTCGGGTCCACGTACGTCACCGAGTTGACGGTGGGCGGCGTGCCGGTGACGCCGACGTTGGTCACGGTGGCGCTGATGTGGCTGAACGCCGGCACGCCGCCGCCCAGGTCCGGCCCGGGGTCGAAGAAGCCCGACCCGGCGGTCGAGGTGCCGACCACGGTGCTGAGCACCGACGCGACGCCCGCGCTCACGGGATCGGCGCTCGCCGGAGCCGCTGGGAGCGGCGCCAGCATCTTGATGACGCGGCAGCCGTAGGAGTTCGTGGCGTCGCAGAACATCTGGATCGTCCACATCGTCATGTCGTCGAGCGGGTCGAGCGACGTGAACGAGTAATCGCCCCAGCGCCGTCCGCCGGACCCGCCCGGATCGCTGGGCGGGTTGTAGGCGGTGGCGCTCGCGGTGTAGGTGCCCGGCATCGCCATGGTTCCGAGCGCGTCCCCGGCGAGCCGCCCGGTGGTCGCCGCGTCCACCCGGAGATTCGTCCCCGCGGTGCTCACCCCCATCAGGGCATGGCCCTGACCCGAGACCATCACGCTCGGGAACCAGAAGTGCGGCTCGTCGGCGGTGTTCGTGGCGCTGGCGGCGAACACCGTGCCCGACTGGGTGATCGCCGGGGTCCCGGGGCTCGCGATGCCGCTCAGCTCGTACCAGCGCGAGCCGTTCCGGGTGCGCGTGCCGCTGGTCGTGCCGACGTTGTTCACCGCGATGTTGTGGGCGGTCCACAGCCGGCCGTTGCGGATGTGGGCCGCGAACAGGCGGTCGTCCGTGCCGGAGAGATTGCCATTCGCGCCGCCGGTGTTCCCGAGGTGCGGGACCCGGAGCGGGAACGCCGTCGCCGGCACGGTGATCGGGATGTTCGCCGAGATCGTGGGCGTGCCGCCCGGTGTGCCCACGCGGCGCAGGACCAGCCGGCCGAACAGCGTGTTGCTGACGCCGATGAAGTAGCCCTCGGTCGCCGCCGGATCGTAGTTGTCCACACCCTGCGGGATCACCGGTCCGTCCGAGGACGCGGTCGGCACCAGGCCGCGCAGGGCGGTCACCACGATCGGTCCGGCGCCGAGGATCGAGCTCTTCCGCACCACGAACCCGTCGCAGCTGTTGAACGTGCTCGGGCAGAAGTTCGCGGTGCCGATGTAGAGCGCGTTCGCGTCGATT
>CAZKQE010000089.1:0-9460 GCA_964554725.1 uncultured bacterium | reverse complement strand
CTCGCTGGTGCTCTACCCGCTCAGCGCCTGGGTGCGCGGCCAGGCGCTGCCGATCACCGGCATCGGCTCGGTCGCGGTCTCGCCCGAGCACCGCCGCCGCGGCGTCGGCGAGGGGTTCCTGCGCGCGGCGCTGCGCGAGATGCGCCAGCGCGGCAGCCATCTCTCGGCGCTCTACGCGTTCAAGGGCGCCTACTACCGCAAGCTCGGCTACGGGGTCGCCGAGGTGGTCCACCAGCTCGCGGTCTCGGCCGCCAACCTGCCGGCCTCGGACGAGGCCCGCCGCGTGCGGCGGCTCCGCTTCCCCGACCGCGCGGCGGTGCAGGACGTCTACGCGCGCGTCGCCGCCCAGGGGCACTTCGCGATCGCCCGCCGTCCCGAGTGGTGGGTGCAGCGGCTGTGGACCTATCCCGGCGACTGGGTGGTGTACGAGGGGCGCCGGCGCGGGCAGATCGAGGGCTACCTCTACTACGAGGTCGAGAACTCGCGCGGGCCGTTCCGGCTGGCGGTGACGCTGGGCGAGTTCGTGGCCGCCACCCCCGAGGCCCACCGCGGGCTGGTCGGGCACCTCGCCTCGCTCGCCGACCAGGTCGAGGAGATCCACTACGCCGCCCCCGCCGACAACGCCTGGCTGACGCTGCTCCGCACCGGGCAGAACCTGCGCCCCGGCGCCGAGATCGCCGCGTTCCTCGACACCGGCGGCGTCGCCCACGGGGCGATGTTCCGCATCACCGACGTCAAGGCCGCGCTCGAGATGCTGCCGGTCCCGGCCTCGGCGCGCGGCGAGCTGGCGCTCGAGGTGGACGACCCGGTGCTGGCGCAGAACACCCGCACCTACCGGGTGAGCGCGCGCGAGGGCCGGCTGCGGGTCGCCCCCTACCGCGGGCGTCGCGCGCCGCGGCTCCACGCCTCGGTCGAGGCGCTGGCCCAGCTCTACGCCGGCGCGCTCTCGCCGGTGCGCGCCGCCGAGGCCGGGATCGTGGGCTCGAGCCAGGGTGCGGCCGAGATCGCCGAGGGCTGGTTCCGCGCGCGGCCGGCGTTCCTCTACTCGTTCAATCTCTTCTAGCCCGCCCACTACTCCCGCCCGTGGAGCCCCACGTGAGCGCACCCGAGTACACCGTCGTCCACGAGATCGTCCCGCGCTTCCGCGACACCGACGCGATGGGCCACATCAACAACGCCGTCTACGTCACCTATCTCGAGGTGGCCCGCCAGGTGTACTGGGCGCGGCTCGACGCCCACTCGGACTACCGGCGCGTGCCGTTCATCCTCGCCCACGTGACGGTGGACTTCCGCTCCGAGGCGCTGGTGAGCGAGGTGCTGGAGTCGGGCATCCGGCTGGCGTGGATCGGCGGACGGTCGTTCTCGTTCGAGTACCGGATCCGCGAGAAGTCCAGCGGCCGTCTGGTGGTCGAGGCGAGGACGGTGCAGGTCTGCTACGACTACGCGGCGAAGAAGACCATCCCCATGCCCGACGAGCTGCGCCGCTCGCTCGAGTCGTTCGAGGGGCGGGCGATCCCCGGCAAGCCGTGAGCGGGGCGGGCGCGTCCGGCGCCGGCGATGGGGCCACCCCGGACGCCGCGGGCGGGGACCCGGGTGCGGCGCTCCCGCCGCTCGACCTCGCCGAGTTCATCCGCGCGCAGGGACTCGACGCCGAGATCGTCGCCCCCGGCGTCGAGATGCCCACGGTGGACGCCGCGGCCGCGGTGCTGGGCGTGCCCCCCGAGCGCATCTTCAAGTCCATCCTGTTCCAGGCGAAGGATGGCGCGTGCGTGATGGCGGTGGCGTGCGGCAGGGCCCGGGTGGACGCGAGGGCGCTGGAAACGCTCACCGGCCTCGCGCGGCTGCGGCTCGCGAGCCCCGAGGTGGCGCTCGCCGTCACCGGCTACCCGGCCGGCGGCACACCCCCGGTCGGCCATCGCCAGCGGTTCCCGGTGATCGTGGACACCCGCGTCGCCGCGCAACCCTGGGGCTGGGCGGGCGGCGGCCGCAAGGAACTGATGGTGCGGATCGCCTCGGCCGACATCGTGCGGCTCACGGGGGGGACCGTGGCGGGGATCGTGGGCGGATAGGGCCGGCGGCGGGAGCGCGGGCGAACGGCTGCCTCGCGCGGTCGTCTCGTCGCGCCCGCAGGCCAGGGCACCGGGCGCCACGCCCGGCGCGCTACACCTCGTGCGTCGGCGGCTCCTCGCCCTCGACGTCGCCTTCGCCCTCGCCCTCGACCAGCGGTCCCGGCTCGAGGTCGGGGTCGGTCCCCTCCGGCGGCGCCAGGCCGTTGGCCTTGGCGTGGCGTCTCGCCAGCCGCGCCTCGCGCTTCTCGGCGGCGCGCGCGAGGCGCGCCTGCTCCTTCTGTCGTTTCAGGAACGACGGTCGCTTGCTGCCAGCCATGGGATGCTCCTCTCTCGCGCCCGGGCACCTCGCCAGGTGCGCGGCCGGTCGTCCTTCGCCACGCGTGCCGTCGCCCGGTCGGGCGGGACCGGCATGCCACCCGGGCTCCTCGTCCGGCCCATCCTAGCAGGAACCCGCGGGGAACGGGCATCCGTCCCCGACGTGGGCCGTCCGCGGACGAAGGCTAGATCATCTCCTTCAGGGTGAGGGTCAGCTTCCGCGACACCCCCTCGCGCACCACCTCGAGGACGTGGGTGCGGCCCACTGGACCGTTCTCGAACAGGTCGGTGACGGCGTCCTGCGTCCACTCGGCGATCGGCTTGCCGTCGAGGCTCGTCACCTCGTCGCCCTCCTGCAGCCCGGCCGCCTCGGCCGCCGAGCCGGGCAGCACCTGCATCGCGCGCACCGAGCCGGCGAAGCTGGCGAGCTGCACTCCGGCGCGCGAGAAGCGGTCGGTCTTGCCGTAGCGACGGCCCGGCTCCAGATAGAGCATGCGGTGCTCGTAGTCGAACGTGCACTTGAACCGCTCGAGGATCTCGTTGCCGATGTTCCCGGCGAAGTCCTCGCTGGCGAGCCCGCCGCGCTCCGCGCCCGAGAGCACGACCAGCGGGTCGCTCCAGGCGTAGGGCCCGATCGCCATCCGCTTCATGCGGCCGATGTGGCTGGTGAAGGTGCCGCCGAACCCGCCGCCCATCACCTCGATCGTCTTCCCGAGCTTCTCGCGCAGGCCGTGCTTCCTCACGAACGGACTGTGCAGATCCACCGTGGACCCGCTGCCGACGTCGAGCCGGAACTCGCCTTCGTACCGGTCGTCGATGATCCCCCGGACCACCGGGATGCTGCCGGCGAGCGTGATCGGCACGCCGGTGCCCTTGCCCGCGTACGTGAACGTCTTCGGGTCGTGGAGCGTCAGGGTCTCGGCGTCGTAGTCGATCTCGGTGACGAACCGGCTGATGAAGTCGTAGCCCAGCACGCCCGCGGCGTCGCGCCAGAAGAACGGCGCCACGAACCGGTTCAGCGCGAGCACCGCCAGCTTCTGGCCGGCGATCTCGATCCCCTTCCCGTCCGGCCCGGCGACGCGGATGCTCCGGACGGCGGCGAACCCCACCTCGCCGGTGGCGCCGGCGCCGACGGCGTGCATCTTCCCCGCCACCTCGATCCCGTGCGCCGCGGCCCAGGCGCTGTCGAGCAGGCTCACGCTGGCGCCGGTGTCGAGCAGGAAGTCCTCCGCGGGCCGTCCGTCGATCGAGACCTTGACCCAGAGATGGCGCTCACCGTAGCGCACCGGCATCGTCACCGGCCCGCCCCCTTCGAGGAACCTCCAGTCGGCCGCGGCGGGCCGCGGCGGCGCGAAGCGCGCGGGGTCGATCACCGGGTTCGACCACAGCGAGTCGAGCGTCACGGTGAGGTTGTTGAGCGACATGCCCTCGACCGAGGCGTCCTGCCGGTGCGGGCGCAGCAGGCCGCCGGCGCGCCGGTAGTCGGAGAGCCGGGTGGTGATCGTCTGCTGGTCGGTGCGGATGACGACCCGCGCGAGCAGTCCGGTCTTCGCGTCGAACCACAGCGCCCGCGGGCGCCCGACCGGTCCCTTCACCTCGAGCACGTCGTAGCGGCCGGTCGAGTCGGCCTCGGTCCCCCGCAGCGTGACCGAGCCGCCGCCCTGGTCGGGGCGCAGCCACTGGCCGTTCTCGAACCACGCGTTCCCGCGCTCGTTCTCGAGGTCCTGCCCGTCGCGGATCGCCAGCTTGCCGTTCTGGTCCACGCGCCACGCGGTGGCGCCGTCGAAGCCGTCCTGGAGCGTGAACGGTCCGAGCGCGGTCTGGCTGGCGATGCGGTCCGGGCGCTGGAACCAGGTCTCGATCGTGCCGGTGAACCCGAACGCCGAGATCGCACTGCGGCTGCGCAGCGTGCGCTCGGCCTCGATCGCCTTGCGGCCGCCGATCGCCGCGACGTAGCGCTCGACGACCTTCGCCGCCGGCGGGGTGATGGACGCGACGGCGGGCGCGACGGCGGGCGACGTGACCAGCGTCGCGAGGAGCGCGAGGAGCGCGAGGATGCGGAGTTGACCACGACTGGACATCGGAACCCTCCAGGGAATGGCGGCGGGAGCGGGCCGCGCGCAGTATACCCATCCGGGCGAACCGACGCGGCCCGCGTCGCGCGCCGGCGCCCGGACCCGCGCCGCGAGCGGCGTCCGCGCGCGGGCGCGGTTGCGCGCTGCGTGCGGCGCGGGCTATCTTGGCCGCCGCTCCCGAACTCCCCACATCGGCTCGTATCCACACGGAGGCAACCGATGTTCAAGCGTATCGTCGTGCTCGGCGCGCTCGGCGCGCTGCTCCCGCTCACCGCCCTCGCGCAGGGGCCGATGGAGAGCTCGTTCGGCCTGCGCGCCGGGTTCAGCACCAGCCCCGACCAGCTCGTGCTCGGCGGCCAGATGTCGGTCGGCGAGGTGGCCCCCAACCTGTCGTTCGACCCCAACGTGGAGCTCGGCTTCGGGGATCGGGCCACGATCCTGTCCTTCAACCTCGACATGCACTACCACTTCGCCCTGGCGGGCTCGGCGTGGCGGCCCTACCTGGGTGGCGGCGCCGGGATCCACCACATCCAGATCGACCTGCCGCCCGGCGTGGGTGACGACTCGTTCACCAAGGTGGCGGGCAGCTTCATCCTCGGCGCCGGCGTCCCGACCCGCTCGGGCGACCGCTTCTTCGGCGAGCTGAAGGTCGGCCTCGGCGACTGGGCCTCCGACCTCAAGATGCTGGTGGGCTGGAACTTCCGGCGCTAGGAAACCCACACAGGACTCGCCCCCCGCCCCGCGGCCGGGTACCATCCCCGCAGCGGAGGTTCGGGGGGCGACCGACGAGTGGGGCCGCTCCGCGGGGTCCCGCGACGCAGGACAGCACCCGAGCCGCAGCCGGGCACCGACGCCCGGACGAATCCAGCCCGGCGCCGACCCCCGCGGCACCGGCGATCGCCTCGCTCCGTCCGTCCAGGGGGGCCGCACCCATGCGCTGGGCCGTGCTGCCCGGGCTGCTGGCCGTGCTCGTCGGGACCGCCGACGCGCGTCCCGGATACCGCATCGCCGCCGAACCCGCGTGGGTGCTCGCCGCACCCGTCCCGGCCGCGGCGGCGCCGGCACCCGACTCGTCTCTCGGCGGCATCGAGTGGGTGCTCGATGACGAGCAGCAGAACGCCGTCGTCGCGCCCTTCGAGCGCTACCGTCACCTCGCGTCCCGCGTCATCAACGAGCAGGGCGTGGACGAGGCCTCGCAGTACCAGATCAGCTTCGATCCCTCCTATCAGGAGTTGATCCTCCACCGGGTCCGCGTGCACCGTGCGGGGCAGACGACGGACCAGCTCGACGCGGAGCACGTCCGCGTGGTGCAGCGCGAGACGGGCTTCGAGTCCCGCGTCCACGACGGCTCGCTCACCGCGCTGATCGTGCTCGAAGACGTGCGCCCCGGCGACGTGGTCGAGGTGAGCTTCACCGTACGCGGCCGGAATCCCGCGCTCGGCGACAGCTTCGAGGACGTGATCGCCTTCGGCGGGAGCTGGCGCCCGGGCGGCTTCCGGCGCCGCATCCTGTGGCCGGCCGGGCGGCCGCTCGCGGTGCGGCACGTGGGCACCGACCGGAGGCCCGCAGACGGCACGCGCGGCGGCGTCCGCGAGCTGGTCTGGGCGCCCGAGCGTCCGGTCCGCGTCGCGACCGAAAGCGACGCGCCGGACTGGTACGTCGCAGGGCCCTACGTCGAGATCTCGAGCCATGCCTCCTGGAACGACGTGGCCCGCTGGGGCTCCGCGCTCTTCCGGGCGCCCGCGCCCTCCCCGGCCCTGGAGCGCCTGCTCGACGGCATCCGGGCGGCCCATGGCGATCCGCACGGTCGCGCGCTGGCGGCGATCCGTTTCGTCGAGGACGACATCCGCTACCTCTCGAACGCCTTCGGCGAGAGCGCGCTCCGCCCCTCCGATCCGGGACGCGTGATCGCCCGGCGCTTCGGCGACTGCAAGGACAAGGTGCTGCTGCTGGTCTCGCTGCTGCGCGGGCTCGGCCTGCGGGCCGACCCGGCGCTCGTGAGCACCACGCTCCGCCGCAGGATCGTCGAGCGGTTGCCCGGCAGCCAGCTCTTCGACCACGCCGTCGTGCGCATCGTGCTCGACGGCCGCGTGTACTGGGTGGATCCGACCCGGCAGGGCCAGCGCGGCGGCGCACTCTCGCGCCTCCACGTCCCGGACTACGGCCGGGCGCTCGTGCTCGATCCGGGCGAGACGGAGCCCGCCGAGGTGCGGCCCTCCCCGGAGGGGATGCCGCGCTGGGCGATCCGGCGCACGTTCGAGGACACGGGTGGCGACGGCAAGGCCCGTCTCACCGTCGAGACCCTCTACTCCGGCGGGGCCGCCGAGGATGTCCGTGTGCTCGTCGCCTCGCTGGGCCGCGACGAGCTGGAGCAGAACTACCTGAGCTACTACCAGGCGACGTACCCCGAGATCGCCCGGTCGGGGCCGGTCGAGATCTTCGACGAGGAGCTGCTGAACCGCATGCGCGTGGTCGAGAGCTACGAGATCACCGGACTCTGGACGCCCACCGGCGAGGGCGCCGGAAAGGTGGCCGATCTCACCGCGGTCGAGGTGCGCGAGCACCTGAACGTGCCCGCCCGCGGGCCGCGCACCGCTCCGTTCGCCGTGGACCACCCGCGCCACATCGTGTGCGAGACGCGCATGATCACCGTCGACGGCTGGGCGATCCGCCCCGAATCGCTCCGGGTCGAGAACGCGGCGCTGCGGTTCCTCTACCGGGCGAGCGCGCGGGACGACACGCTCACGCTGTGGCACGAGTACGAGACCCTGGCCGACTCGGTGGCGGCGGGGGCGGTGAGCGCCTATCTCGACGACCTGGACCGCATCAACGAGGCGCTCGGCTTCCACGCCTCGACCGGGCAGACCACCGCCGGCGGCCAGTTGAGCCTGCCGCTCGTCCTCGTGGTCGTCGCCTGCGGCGGCGCGGGAGCGGTCGGAGCGGTCCACATCCACCGCCTGCGGCCGCGGCGCCGCAGCCGCATCGAGCGCTTCCTCGCCGGCGAGGCGGTGGACGAGGAGCCGGCGACCGAGACGCCGCCGTGGGACGCCCCCGGATCGGCGCCCGACGCGCGCCCGACGCCGGAGGGATCGGGACCCGACGGTGACCTCGTCCCCGGCCCGGCCCCGGCGGCCATGCGGTCCGACCCCGCGTACTCACCGGGGTCGGGGGCCACGACGCCGCCGGCGCCGCAGCGGCTCGGCGGCTGGCTCTGGCTGCTCGCGCTGGGCGCCTTCCTCGGGCCCCTGTTCCTCCTCTACCGCACGCTCAGCTCGCTCGGGATACTGAACGTCACGCTGTGGACGGCGATGACGGGGCGGGGCGGCTCGGGGCTGCACCCGCTGGTCGCCCCGGTCGCGCTGTTCGAGGCCTGCGCCAACGCGCTGCTCCTCGTCGGGAGCGTGCTGGTGCTGGCGCAGTTCATGGCCCGGAGGTTCACCTATCCGCGCGTGTGGATCGGCGTGGCGACGTTCGGTCTGGCCCTCCAGGGCCTGGACCTGTTCCTCTCGGCGGGCATCCCGTCGCTGGACCGGGCGGTGAAGTTCCAGCTCGCCGGGGACTGCGTGCGCACCGGCGTCTCGCTGCTGGTCTGGAGCCTCTACCTCGCCCGCTCCCGGCGCGTGCGGGCCACGTTCGTGCGCTGACGGTCCGGCGCGCGCCTCAGCGCGAGGCGCGCCGCTCGTCGCGGGGCTGGAGCGCCGCCGCGCGGGTGGCGCCGAGCGCCGCACGCACGCGCTCGAGGAACGCCTCGGGGGGCAGGAAGCCCTCGACCCGCGCGGCCGTCACCTCGCTCCCGTCGGGGGCGAGGAACACCACGGTCGGCACGCCGGTGATCGCGTACTGGCGGCGCCAGCGCTCGGCCTCGGGCGACTGGTACTTCGTGAGGTCCACCTTGAATGCGCGGAAGTCGCGCGTCGCCTCGCGCACCCGCGGGTCGCTGAACGTGAACCGCTCCAGCTCGTGGCAGGGGGCACACCAGTCGGCGGTGAAGTCCAGCATCGCCGGGCGCCCGCCCGCCAGCGTGGCGGCCAGCGCCGGCTCGTCGAACGGCTCGAACGCGATGCCCTGGGTGGGTGTGGTCGCGACCACGGTGACGCCGGCGGCGATGCCGGCGATCCCGACCACCCGCCGCAGCCTCCGGAAGCCGGGCTTCCCGCCGGCGGCGCGGTCGAGGAAGCCGAGGTAGAGGCCGCCCAGCACCAGTGCGGCGGGCAGGATCCATTCGGTGACGCGCGGCGCGATCGCGAGCGAGATGTAGAAGAGGCCGACGGAGATCATCACGACGCCGAACACCTTCTTCACCCACACCATCCAGTCGCCGGAGCGCGGCAGGCGCTGGAGCAGGTTCGAGAACGTGCCGAGCACCAGGTAGGGCGCGCCCAGGCCCATCGCGAGGGTGAAGAACGAGGTGAAGCCGAACCACGGGTCGCCCTTGGCCCCGACCAGCGCCAGCAGCGCCACCACCGGCGGCCCCACGCACGGGGCGGCGATCACGCCGACCACCAGGCCGGAGAGGAAGATGCCGATCACGCTGGTCGTGCTGGTGCCGCCCACCTTCTGCATGAGCCACAGCGGCGGCTGCAGCTCGTAGAACCCGAACATCGAGAACGCGAGCGCCGAGAGCAGGAGTCCGATCCCGATCAGCACCACCGGGCTCTGCAGCGCGGCGCCGAACAGGCCGCCGGTCAGCGCCGCGACCACGCCGAGCGCGCTGTACATGACCGCCATGCCCAGCACGTAGACCAGCGCCAGGCCGAACACCTGCGCCGTCGGCGCCGCGCGGCGGGCGCCGAAGATCGAGACCGTGACGCCGATCATGGGGTACACGCACGGCGTCAGGTTGAGCGCGAGCCCGATCGCGAACAGGCCCAGGAAGGCGGCGAACGAACCGCCCGCGAGCAGGCGGGCGACCGGGTTGTCGAGCAGCGGGGCGGTGCCCCCGCCTGCCGGCGGCGCGGTCGTGAAGCCGGTGCCGGCCGGGGGCGCGGTCCCGCCCGCGCC
>CAZKQE010000088.1:0-9461 GCA_964554725.1 uncultured bacterium | reverse complement strand
GGAGCCCGCCGGTGGCGGTGAAGGCGACCTGCGCCTCGCGTACCCGTGCGGGCAGCGCGGCGAGCCCCGCCGCGTCGACCGCGCGCCCCTCCACGACCGGCGCCAATCCGGCGCGCAGGGACTCGAGGTGGGCGCGTCCGCACAGGCCGCAGGCGGAGGAGGCGGCGAAGTGGCGCTCGAGGCGCGCCCAGTCGAGGGTCACGCCCGGGGCCAGCCCGACCTCGATCGCGTCCGGCCGGTCGGCCCCGCCGGCCGGCACCGCCGTCAGACCCGCGACCTGGGCGCGCCGGGCGATCACCCCCTCGGCGGCCAGGAACCCCAGCGCCAGCTCGCGGTCGTGGCCGGGGGTGCGCAGCGTCACCGCCAGCGGGCGCCCGTCCACCCGGATCTCGAGCGCGCGCTCGACCGCCACCGCGTCGTCCTCGATCCGCCCGGCGCGTCCCGGGGCGACGCGGGTGACCGGCCGCGATTCGAGGCGGACGTCGTCGCTCGGGGCCATGCGCGGTCGGGAGGTCGGGCCGCCGGGCCGGGACGGCCGGCGTCAGACCTTGGGGTGCGGGGTGCGGGTCGCGACGTCCCCGTCCCCGAGCGGTACCAGCGTGTAGTCGGCGAACAGGTTCGGGGCCTCGCGCTGCATGAGGCGCAGGACCGCCACCGCGACCTTGCGGATCTCGATGTCGGCGTGCTCGCTGCCCCGCAGCTCGATGAAGTGCCGCAGCGCCCGCGCGTTCCCGGTCATGAAGATCTTGGTCTCGGTCGCGTTGGGCAGCACCGAGCGGGCTGCCTGCCGCGCCAGCTTGCGGCGCAGGGTGGCCTCGGGGATGTCCGCGTAGCGCCGCTGCAGCCCCTCGACCAGCCGGTCGTAGGCGCGCCGCGCGGCGTCCACCGCCTCGCTCCACACCGCGTGCAGCTCCGGGTCCGCGGCGATGACGTCGGGCTCGACGAAGTCCGAGTCCGACTCGTTCACGTAGCGCTGGGAGAGCTGGGAGTAGGAGAAGTGGCGGTGACGGATGAGCTCGTGGGTGAACGAGCGGGAGACGCCGGTGATCAGGAAGCTCCACACCGAGTGCTCGAGCACCGAGCCGTGACCCACCTCGACGATGTGCTGGAGGAACTCCCGGTTCGTCTTGCGGCCGCGACCGTAGGACATGTAACAGACGCGCCCGGCCATCTCGGCCAGCGCCTCGGCCCCCACCTCGGTGTCCGTCTGCCAGCTCGCGCCGTGCTGCTCGAGGAAGCGCCCGACCGCCTCGGCGTCCACGGTCTGGCGGCCGACCACGTACACGCGCGGCTCGCGCACCGTCCGCAGCTCCCTCGTCTCCCTCACTCCGGTGGCCTCCATGTCGATCTCCTGTCGCGAGCGGTGCCCGTCCGGGCGCACCGGAGTCCTGCGCCGGCCCGGGCGCGCGGGCGCGCGTCCGCCGGGGTGCCGGCCGTCGGCCGGCACTCTACCACGCGGCGAGCCGGTCGCCGCGCGCTCACGCGGTCGCGCGCGCGAGCTCCTCGCGCACGCGGCGCATGACGTGGTCCACCTCGTCCTCGCGCGTGTAGAAGTGGGGCGCCAGCCGCAGCCCCACGCCGGGCCGATGATCGAGCAGCACGTCGGAGGCGAGCAGCGCCGCGCACACGCGCTCCGCCTCGGGGACGGCGAGGCACACCGTGCCGCCGCGCCGTTCCGGCTCGCGCGGCGAGCCGAGCGGCCAGCCGTACTCGTCCGCCCAGGCGATCAGGCGCGCGGTCAGGCGCAGGGACTTGGCGCGGATCGCCGCGACGCCGATGCGGGCCACGGTCTCGAAGCCGGGCCGCGCGGCGAGGAAGGACGGGATGCCGGGCGTGCCGGAGCCGAAGCGCCGCGCGCCCGGGTCGAGGCGCATCGGCCCCGGGTCGAAGTCGAACGGACGCTCGTGGGCGAACCAGCCGGTCAGCGCCGGCTCCAGCGACGGGGCCACGCGCGGGCTGACGTACAGGTAGGCCGTGCCCGGGCCGCCGCACAGCCACTTCACCGAGCCGCCGGCGAGCAGGTCCACGTCCGGCGCCGTCACGTCCACCGGGATCGCGCCGACCGACTGGTAGGCGTCCACCAGCGTCAGCGCCCCCGCCTCGCGCGCGCGGCGGGCGATCGGCGCCAGGTCGAGTCGCTGCGAGGTGCGGAACAGGACCTGCGAGCAGGCGACCACCGCGGTGCGCTCGTCGATCGCCGCGACCACGTCCTCCTCGGCGACCCGGCGCCCGTCCCGCGCCGGGACGCGGGTCACCCGGGCGCCGCGCCGGCGCAGCCCGTCGAACAGGTAGAGCACGGACGGGAAGTCCTCGGCGGTGCAGACCAGCCGGTCGCGCGGCGGCGTGAAGTCGACCGCCGAGAGCGCGGCCGCGTGCGCGAGGGTGACGTTGGGATGGAGCGAGACGCTGCCGGGGGCGGCCCCCAGCAGCCCCTCGACCACCGCGGCGAGCTCGCGCGGCACCGCCATCCACGACTCCTCCCAGGCGCGGATGCCGCGCGCTTTCCAGGTCTGGGCGTAGAGCCGCAGCGACTCCTCGGCCGCGCGCGGCATCGCCCCCAGCGAGTGCGAGACGAAGTGGAGCGTCGCCTCGACGGTGGGGAACTCGGGCCGCCACGCGAGCAGCGGGTCCTCGGCGGGCGGCGACACCGGCCCGGCCCCGTGCGCCGCCGGGCGGGTCACGGCGCCGCCGCCCCGGCGAGCGCGAGCCGCGCCGCCTCGGCCGGCGTGGGGGCGAGCCGCACGTGCTCGAACAGATGGGGCAGCACCAGCTCGGGGTGCCGATGCGCGTCCAGATAGGCGGGCCAGCGCTCGCCCAGCAGCACCAGCGGCGCCGCCGGCCGCGCCTGCGCGCTGAGCAGGGTCCAGGTCAGGAACAGCTCGGTCAGGGTGCCGATGCTCCCGGGCACCGTGACGAAACCGTCCGCCCGCTCGAGGATCACCCGCAGGCGCTCGAACAGGTCCGGGGTGTGGACGCGCTCGACCACCCACGGGTTCACCGGGCCGCGGCGCTCGAACAGCTCGACCGTCACGCCGACGACGTGCCCGCCGGCCTCGCGGGCCCCGCGCGAGCAGGCGGCCATGGTGCCGCCGTAGCCGCCGGTCATCACCGCCGCCCCGGCCCGCGCCAGCGCCGCGCCGAGGTCGTAGGCCAGCCGCCAGGCCGGGTCCCGCTCGGTCATCGTGCTGCTGCCGTAGACGGCCACCACCGGGCGCCGCGGACGCGTCGCGTCGGCCATCGTGCCCTCCGCAGGGTCCGCGCACGCGCGCGGGCGGCCATTCTGCCACGCGCGCCCCGCCCCGGCCACCCCGGTGTATGCTGGGCGTTCACCCCCGGGAGCGAGCCCAGCGATGGCCGAGACCCCCCCGTTCCTGCCCGTGCGCGTGATGCCGGAGGCGCGGCGCCTGGGCGAGACCGCCGGCATCCGCTTCGTCGTGGTGGTGGACGGCGTCTCGTGCGACGCGTTCGCGGTGCGCCACCGCGGCCGGCTCCACGCCTACGTGAACCGCTGCCGGCATCAGTCGCTGCCGCTCGACTTCGGCGACGCGCGGTTCTTCGACGAGGCGTGCGACGCGCTGGTGTGCACGCACCACGGCGCCCGCTACCGTCCCGAGACCGGCGAGTGCGTGGCGGGGCCGTGCCGCGGCGCCCGGCTCACCCCGCTCGCGCTCGAGGTGCGCGACGGGGCGCTGTGGTGCGTCGGCGTGGCGCGGCCGGGACCGTCAGACGTCGACCCGCCGGCGCCCGCCCAGCTCGACGGCGACCCCCCGGTCGGCTGAGAGCGCCGCGCGCCACACGTGGTGCGCGGCGGCCAGGTCCTCGACCGCGATCCCGAGCGACTCGAACAGCGTCCGCTCCTCCGGCGCGCGGCGGCCCGGGACCCGGCCCAGCAGCACCTCGCCCAGCTCGCCGACGATGTGGTCGTCGCCGACCGCCCCCTCCGCTCGGGCGATCAGGAAGTCCCCCGCCTCGTGGAGGGCCGACTCCCGGCAGTCCACGTAGAGCCGCGCCCCGGCGACCGCGGCGGTGTCCAGCTCGCGCGCGTCCGGGACGCACGCGCCCACCGCGTTGACGTGCGCACCGGGCGCCAGCCAGGCGCCCTCGAGCACCGGCTGCCGGGCGGCGGTCGTGGTGCACACCAGGTCGGCGCCCGCGACCGCCGCGCGGGCGGAGCCCGCGACCTCGACCGGAAGGCCGTGCCGCGCCGAGGCGCGCGCGGCGAAGTCGGCGGCACGCGCCGGGTCGCGGCTCCACACCCGCACGCGGCGCAGCGCGCGCACCGTCGCCATCGCCTCGAGATGGGTCCCGGCCTGCACGCCCGAGCCGAGCAGCGCGAGGTCGCCGGCGCCCTCCGGCGCCAGCGCGCGGGTCGCGACCGCGCTGACCGCGGCGGTGCGGATCGCGGTGATCGCGCTGCCGTCCACGATCGCCAGCGGCGAGCCGTGCCCGACCTCGAACAGGATCACCGCCCCCTGGTGCGCGTCGAGCGGGGTGCCATGGTTGCCGGGCATCACGCTGACCACCTTGAGCCCCATCACCGGCGGCTCGCCGAGGATCGCCGGCATCAGCCCCAGCAGGCCCCGGCGGTCGGGGAGCCGCACCAGCGAGCGCAGCGGCAGCACGTGATCGCCGCGTGCGAGGCCGCGCAGCACGCCGTCCATGACCTCGACGCACTCGCGCATCGGCAGCAGCGTCTCGACCTCGGCCCCGGGGACCACCCGCACGCTCATGCCCACTCCTCTCCGTCCGCGCCGACGACGCCGAGCCACCGCCCGGGGTCGATGTTCCCGCCCGAGACGATCGCCACCACGCGGGCGCCCGGCGCGGCGCCCACCCGGCCCGCCAGCACCGCCGCGGTGGCGGCGGCGCCGGCGCCCTCGACGTACAACTTCGCCCGGGTCGCCAGCGCCCGCATCGCCCCGGCGATCTCGCGCTCGCTCACCGGGACCACCGCCGCGACGCACTCGCGCACGATCGCGAGCGGGCGCCCGCCCACGAACGGCGGCGTGAGCCCGTCCGCCAGCGTGTCGGGCGGCCGCGGCACCGGCACCGGGCGTCCGGCCGCCAGCGCCGGAGCGAACCCGGGGCCCTCCGCCAGCTCGACGCCCACCACCCGGACGCCGGGCGAGCGCTGGCGGACGGCGCTGGCGACGCCGGCGAGCAGCCCGCCGCCCCCGGCCGGGACCACGACCACCTCGGTGTCGGGGCGCTCCGCGAGGATCTCGAGCCCGACCGTCCCGGCCCCCGCCAGCCCGACCGGGTCGTCGAACGGATGGACGAACGAGAGCCCGCGCGCCGCGCGCACCTCCTCGAGCCGGTCGAACAGGGTGGCGCGGTCGGCGTGCTCGATCACCTCGGCGCCGTAGCCGCGCACCGCCTCGAGCTTCGCCCGCGGCGCGTCGGCCGGCATCACGACCACGCACGGGGCGCCGACCTCGCGCGCCGCCCACGCCACCGCCTGCGCGTGGTTGCCGGCCGAGACCGTCACCAGCCCGCGGGCGCGCGCCTCGGGCGCGAGCGCGAGGACGATGTGGAGCGCCCCGCGCGGCTTGAACGACCCGGTCTTCTGCAGGCTCTCGCACTTGAGCGCGAGCGAGACCCCGGCCCGCTCCCCCAGCGAGCGCGAGCCGAGCAGCGGGGTGCGATGCACGCGCCCCCGCAGGCGGTCGGCCGCGGCCTCGATCTCCGCCAGCGCGATCACGGCGAGCGCCGCCCCCGCGGCGCGCCCGGGCGGGGTGCTAGAGTCCGCGGCATGGAGCCACCCGACGGCGCGGTCCGCGACCCCCTGCCGCTCGACGAGATCCGCGCGGCCCGCGAGCGCATCGCGGATGCGGCGATCCGCACGCCGCTGCTGCGGCTGCCGCTCGACGGCGCGGGCGGGGACGTGTTCCTCAAGCTCGAGAACCTCCAGCCGGTCGGCTCGTTCAAGATCCGCGGCGCCGCCAGCGCCATCGCCCGGCGGAGCCCCGAGGAGCTCGCCCGCGGCGTGTGGACGGCCAGCGCCGGCAACATGGCCCAGGGCGTCGCGTGGCAGGCGCGACGTCTGGGGGTGCAGTGTACCGTCGTGCTGCCCGATCACGCACCCGCCACGAAACGGGCCGCGCTCGCGCGGCTCGGGGCGCGGATCGTGGAGATCCCATTCACCGACTGGTTCCGGGTGCTGGAGACCGGCAGGTTCCCCGGCATGGAGGGGGCGTTCATCCACCCGGTGAGCGACCCGGCGGTGATCGCCGGCAACGGCACCATCGGCCTCGAGATCGTCGAGGACCTCCCCGACGTGGACACCGTCCTGGTCCCCTACGGCGGCGGGGGGCTCTCGTGCGGCATCGCCTCCGCCCTGACCGCGCTGCGCCCGGCCGCCCGGGTGCTCGCCTGCGAGGTGGAGACCGCCGCCCCGCTGGCCGCCGCGCTCGCGGCCGGGCAGCCGGTCCCGGTGCCCTGCACGGCGAGCTTCGTGGACGGGATCGGCAGCCCCTCGGTGCTGCCGGCGATGTGGCCGCTGGCGCGGCGCCTGCTCGCCGGGTCGCGCGTGGTGCCGCTGGCGGCGGTGGCGGCCGCCATCCGTCACCTCGTCGAGCGCTGCCGGGTGGTCGCCGAGGGCGCCGGCGCGACCCCGGTCGCGGCCGCCCTCGCCGGGCACGGGGGGCCGGGACGCGTGGTGTGCGTGGTCTCCGGGGGCAACCTCGACCCGGCCCGGCTGGCGGAGATCCTCGCCGGTCCCGCGACTCCCGCCTGACCCGCCCGGCTGGGCGACGCCACCCGCCGCCGGCACGCGTCTGGGCCGATTGCCCCACCGCCCCGCCGCCGCCGACGATTTCCCGCACGGAATCGGGGTTTTGCGGGGTAGAATTACCGGCAGCATCGCCGGTTCGCGTCACGCTTCATGCATCCAGAGCAGACATCGTGCGTCGTCTCGCGTCGTTCCTCGTCCTGGCCGCCCTTCCTGCCGTCACCGTGGCCCACGCTGACAGTCAGAGCTTCACCGTGTCCACCGGCTACAACGACAGCGCCCTGGCGCCGGAGTTGAACCGCGGCACCGCCTTCCGCGCCCAGGTCATCCGCGGGCGCCGGCTCTACAAGGGTTCGATCGACAGCCGGGGCCTCGCCAGCTTCGGGATGGGCCGCATCGCCTCGCTCGAGGACGCTGACTGCAACACCAGCCGCTACCCGTCCCTCACCGTGTTCGGCCGCGCCGGCGAGGGCGCCGGGTTCGCGATCGACCTGCATCAGGACTGGTACTGGCGCGGCACGCCCTCGCGGGCGCCCGGCAAACACGTGACGATGTTCCAGACCCAGGGCTCGATCATCGCCCAGCGCGGCGAGGCGCCCAAGGTCCGGGTCGCCCACCGCTTCGTCTCGTCCGAGCGGCGCTTCCCCGGACGCACGCAGGGCGTCGAGTGGGTGTGGGAGTTCAGCCGGGACTACCCCGCCCTCTACACGCGCACCGCGGAGCGTGGCGACATGGCGACCGTGGTCCGGCGCAGCATGCGGGCCGAGAACTGGGCGTTCTTCAGCCGCGAGCTGGGGTTCGGGATCGTGCGCGTCAGCGTCGGCGCCACCCACAAGACGGTCGCCCGCGACGCCGCGACCGAGGCGCCCGCCTCGACGCCGCTCCAGCAGCTCAGTCGCGACTCGGAGGACCGGACCCGGCGGGTGCCGGTCCTCATGCTGCGTCTCGGCTACGAGGTCCGGCGCTGGTAGCCGGGCCGCGCCCCTACCGCTGCGCCGGCGGCGCCGGCACCCAGCCCATCCCGTCCGGCTCGTTCCCGGTGGTGAAGGTGCCGATCACCTTGCGGCCGGGCACGTCGAACACCGTCACCAGGTCGGCGTTCGTGTTCGCGACGTAGGCCCGGGAGCCGTCCGGCGACATCTGGATCCCGACCGGGGCCGCGCCGACCGCGAGGGTCGCCAGCCGCCGGCGCTGTTTCGCGTCGAACACCGTCACCGCGTCGCTCTGCAGGCACGAGACCCAGGCCTCACGCCCGTCGGGGGTGAACTTGACCCGGATCGGGAACCGTCCCCCGCTCTCGAGCTTCGCCAGCACCGAGTCTCCGCGCGCGTCGATCACCGTGATCGAGCTGTCGGCCCGGTTCGTCACCCACACCTCGCGCCCGTCCGGCGAGACGTCGATCCCCTCCGCCCCCGGGGCGGTCGCCAGGCTGACCACGCGTCCGCTGGCCCGGTCGATGATCGTGGCGCTGCCCGAACGGATGTTCGCCACGAACAGGCGCGACTCGTCCACCGCCGGCACGATCATGTGGCTCGTGTTCTGCCCGGTCGTCCAGGTGCGGAGGATGGCGCCGCTCGCGGCGTCCAGCTCGAGCACCGCCTGCGCGGCCTCGGCCGTGACCCACAGGCGCCGCCCGTCGCGGCTCACCGCCAGCCCGTGCGGCTGGCGATACTCGCCGAGGTCGAAGGTGTCGCGCACGGCGCGGGTCGCGAGGTCGATCACCGAGATCGTGTTGCCGGGCTCGTTGACGCGCTCGCCCTCGCGGAACACGCCGAACATGCCGTAGTTCGCGACGTAGGCGGTGCGCCCGTCGGGCGCCACCGCGACCTCGTGGGGCCCGCGGCCGGTGGGGACGCGGGCGACCACCTGCAGCGTGGCGGGGTCCACGAGCGCCGCCTCGTGGTCCGACTTGTTGAGGACGATGAGCAGGTCGGCGCTCACCGGGGACGCTCCCGCCAGGGCGAGCAGGGCCAGCGACACGATCGAGCGCGCATGCATTCAGTCCTCCGGACGGTTTCGGTTGGCCACCACGCCGGGGTCCCCGCAGTCGAGGAAGCCCACCAGGCGCGCGTTGCGGCGCACGGCGTCGCTGAGGTCGGCGGCGCCGCGGTCGGCGCCGACCGCGCGGGCCAGCGCCGGCGAGAGCGCCAGCGGGTGCCCGCGCCGGCGCCGGTGGCGCGGGATCAGCGCGTAGGCGAGGCCCGGCCGCCGGGGCCCGCCGCGCGTGGCGAGCAGCGCCGCCTTCATCGCCGCCGCCAGCGCCCGGACGGTGGCGGGGCGCACCGCCGGATGGTCCACCGGCAGCACCAGCAGCGCCTCGGGATCGAGGCGCAGGGCGGCCCGCAGCCCCACCCGGACCGAGCCCAGCATGCCGGACCGCCAGGCGCGGTTCACGGCGAAGCGCACCTCGAGCCCGCCGGCGCCGTGGCGACGGGCGGCCTGCAGGTCGGCGTGGACGGCCCCGGCGCCCACCAGCGCCACGAACTCCTCCTCGGCGGCGGCCCGCACCCGGCGCGCGTCCGCCCCCAGCACCACCACCACGGCGTCGCACGCGCTCCACAGGTGGCGCACGCCGTGGGCGAGGAAGCTCTGGCCACGGGTGCGGATCAGCGACTTGGTCCGACCCATGCGGCGGGACGCGCCGGCCGCCAGCAGCACGCCGACGTTCATCGCCGCCGCTCCGACCCGGCCGCCGGCGGGGCGGGCGCGGGCCGCGCGCCCGCCGGCTCCG
>CAZKQE010000087.1:0-9503 GCA_964554725.1 uncultured bacterium | reverse complement strand
ACGCTGGGCGAGATCTTCATCGACATGCACAAGGAGGGCGCCGCCTTCCGCAGCATGATGAACTGCTTCGCGATCGCGGTCTCGATGGGGCTCCAGTACGGCGTGCCGCTGAACGACCTGGTGGACCAGTTCACCTTCACCCGCTTCGAGCCGCACGGCCGGGTGGACGGGCACGACAACATCCGGCTGTGCACCAGCGTCGTGGACTATGTCTTCCGCGTGCTGGGCCTCGAGTACCTGGACCGCACCGACCTGGCGCAGGTGAAGCCCGAGGAGCTGGGGATGGTGCGCACCAGCGAGCTGGCGGCGGGCAAGCCGGTGGGCTTCGAGCACCACCGCGGCCCGAACGGGAACGGCCACGCGAAGGGCGATCCGCCGGCCGCCGCGGCGGCCGCCCCGGCGCCGGCCGCGGCGTCGCGCCGCGCCACCCCGGCGGTCGAAGGCGGGCAGGACACCATGCTGGCGAAGTTCCCGGGCGATGCGCCGATCTGCGACCAGTGCGGGCACATCACGATCCGCAACGGCACCTGCTACAAGTGCCTCAACTGCGGCAACTCGCTGGGGTGTTCGTAGCGCGGGCACGCCGCACCGGCAGGCCGGGACGCGAACGGGCGGGGTCTCGAGACCCCGCCCGTCGCATGGGCGGCGCACCAGCGGCCGGATCCTTCCGCACGCAGCCGGCGGCCGCTCCGGAACCTGCGGCCCGGTTATCGGCCGTCCGGCCCCCGGAGTTCACCTCCGGACGCCGACCGCGGGTCACGCCGGACGCGGCGCGACGTACCGTGCGGCGGCCGGGGTGGCGCGGTCGCGCGCGGGTGGCGGGCGGGCCGGACGGCGTTGACGGCGCCGCGCGGCGCTCCTAGCCTCGGGCCTCGGCCCCAGGTGCCCACCCCCGTCGGAGGAGGTCTGCCATGTCCGGGCGCGTCGTCTCCCTCACCCTCGCCCTGCTCGTCGCCGCCGGTTCCGCGCGCGCGCAGGGCCACCCGATGCCGCCCGCCGAGGACGGCCGCGCGCCGCTCTTCGACCTCGGCGCCTGGCGGCGCCCGGTCACCGCCGCCACGCCCGAGGCCCGGCGCTACTTCGACCAGGGGCTGGTGCTCAGCTACGGGTTCAACCACGCCCAAGCGATCGCGTCGTTCACCGCGGCGACGAAGCTCGACCCGCGTTGCGCGATGGCCTGGTGGGGGATCGCGCTCGCCCACGGCCCCAACATCAACTTCCCGATGGACTCGACCGCCGAGCGGCCGGCCTGGGAGGCGTTGCAGGCGGCGCGGGCGCTCGCTCCCGGCGCGAGCGAGGTCGAGCGTGCGCTGATCGGTGCGCTGGCGAAGCGCTACGCCGACCCCGCCGACCCGGCGCGGCCGGCGCGCGCGGCGCTGGACTCCGCCTACGCGGACGCGATGCGCGAGGTGTGGCGCCGCTTCCCCGGCGACGCCGACGTCGGCACGCTGTTCGCCGAGGCGCTGATGGACCTCAACCCGTGGAACTACTGGGCGGCGGACGGCGGCGCGAATCCGGGCACCGACGAGATCGTCGCCACGCTCGAGACGGTGCTGCGGATCGCGCCCGACCAGCCGGGGGCGAACCACTACTACATCCACGCGGTCGAGGCGTCGCGCGACCCGCGCCGCGCGATCCCCTCCGCCGAGCGCCTGACGACGCTGGTGCCCGAGGCCGGGCACCTGGTCCACATGCCGGGGCACATCTGGAACCGCATCGGCCGCTACGCCGACTCCGAGACCCTGAACGTCCGGGCGGCGCGGGTGGACAGCCTCTACGTCGCGAACCACCGGCCGCAGGGCATCTACCCCATGATGTACGTGCCGCACAATGTGCACTTCATCTGGTCGGGGGCGTGCATGACCGGCCGCAGCGAGGCGGCGATCGCCGCCGCCCGCCGCCTCGCGCCGATGGTGCCGGTGACCATGCTGCGCGAGATGCCGATGCTGGAGTTCGTCTCGCCCACCCTGGTCTACACGCTCGTGCGCTTCGGCCGCTGGGCCGAGGTCCTCGCCGAGCCGGCGCCGCCCGCCGACCTGCGCTTCACGCGCGGCATGTGGCACTGGGCGCGCGGGCTGGCGCTGGCCGCGACCGGGAAGCTGCCGCAGGCGCAGACGGCGCTCGACAGCGTCCGCGCGATCGCCGCCGCCACCCCGGCCGACGTCTACGTCTCGTTCAACTCGGCGGCGGCGCTCCTGCGCCTCGCCGGGCACTCGCTCGCGGGCGAGCTGGCGGCGCGACGCGGGCGCACCGACGACGCGGTGCGCCACTTCCGCGCCGCGATCGCCGAGGAGTCGCAGCTGCGCTACGACGAGCCGCCGGCGTGGTTCCTGCCGGTGCGCCAGCAGCTCGGCGCCGTGCTGCTCGCGGCCGGTCGCGCGGCCGACGCCGAGCGCGCCTATCGCGAGGACCTCGCGGTCTACCCCGAGAACGGCTGGTCGCTGTTCGGGCTGGCGAAGGCGCTGCGCGCGCGCGGGGCCGACGCCGAGGCGGCCGCGGTCGAGGCGCGCTTCCGCAGGGCGTGGGAGCGGGCCGACGTCACCCTGACGGCGTCGCGCTTCTAGCCCGGGCCGCGGGCCGGCGCGCCGCCGTGCGGCCCGCGGCGCGTCCGGTCGTCACCACGAACAGGTGCTCGCGGTTCCGGGTGCGGCCCGGGACCCCGACCTTCTCCCCGCGCGGGTTGTAGATGCCGATGCGCGAACCGATGTAGCGGCGGTGCGGCACTTCGGCGATTCGCAGCGTGCCGCGCCCGGCGAGCAGCGCCCGCACCTCGTCCACCGTCAGGTGGCCCTCGTCGCTGAACGAGACCACCAGGTGGCGCGCCCGCGCCGCGTCGAGCACCGCCCGCAGCGCCCCGGCGATCTCGCCGCGCCGGTTGAAGGGACTGGTGCGCTCGCGCACGTCCACGCGCTTCATCGCCACGCCGTAGACGTCCGGCTTGTCCCAGCGCACCAGCGACTCCCACACGTGGTAGTTGCCGAGGTAGGAGTGCTGGTTGTAGGGCGGGTCGAGGTAGACCAGGTCGGCCGGATGGCGCGCCGCCGCCTCGCGCGCGTCGAGGCACGAGGCGGAGCCCCGGCCCGGCAGCATCTCCGGCACCCGCAGGCGCAGCGGGCGGGACGAGCGCGGCGCCCAGCGCTTGAGATAGGCCATCTGCACCCCGACCGTCGAGTCCACGCGGTCGGCGGCCTCCATCAGGCTGGTGAGTGCGACCGCCTCGAGCTCGGGCGCGAGCGCGAGCGCGGCGATGCGCTCACGGATCGCGTCCACGCGGGCGCCGTTCGCGGGCTGCAGGTAGCGCGAGCGTTCGCAGAACGTCTCCGTGAACCAGCCCGGGCGCCCCGGCAGCGCGTCGAGCTCGGCGATGAGCCGCCGCGCCGGCGCGAGCCAGCGCCGGCGGTCCGCCTGGATGTACGCGGTCGCCAGCGTCGCCGCGTAGGCGTTGTGGTCGTTCGCGTGGACGCGCAGTCCGCGCGCCTTGAGCGCGTGCGCCACCCGCGCGGTGCCCGAGAACGGGTCGAGCACCGTGCGCACGCCGTCGAGCCGCCCGATCTCGTCCAGGATGTGCGGCAGCAGCAGGCGCTTCGAGCCCAGGTACTTGATCACGCGCGGCAGTCTATCGGGGCGCCGCGGGCACCGCTAGACAGCCGCGTCCGGCGTGCGGCAGAGTGCGGACATGCTCACGATCCCGCGGCCGCACCCGACCCGGGCCGGCGTCCGCGCCGGCCGCGCGCTCCTGCCCGCGGCCGGGCTGCTCGCCGCCCTCGGCCTGGCACTTCCGGGCACGGCACGCGCACAGGCGCCCACGGCCGCCGACAGCGCGGTCGCGACCGTGATCCTCGTGCGGCACGCCGAGCGCGACACCTCGCTGCGCGGGCCGGACCACCCGCTGCGGGCGATCGGCACGCTGCGCGCCCGCGACCTCGCCCACACGCTCGGCGCCTCCGGCATCTCGACCATCTACGTCACGCCGTGGCTGCGGAACCGGCAGACCGCGCTGCCGCTCGCGACCGCGATCGGGGAATCGCTCACCGTGGTGAACGACGTCGCCGAGACGGTCGAACGGCTCCGCACGCGCCACTTCGGCGAGACCGTGCTCGTGGTGGGGCACAGCGACACCGTGCCGCCGATCGTGGCCGCCCTCACCGGACGGCCGTTCCCCACCCCGGGGCGGGTGGCGTACGACGCCATGTGGGTGGTGACGCTCGCCCGCGACGGCCGCGCCTCGCTCCTCACCCTCCGCTACGGGGCGCCGGCCGAGGGCACGGCCGGCATCCCCGCGCCCGCGACGCGATGACCCGCGCGACCCCGCCGCCCGCCCGCGTCGCGACCGTCGTGGCCCTGCTGCTGCTCGCCGGCCCCGCCGCCGCCGCCACCCGCTACACCTGAAGCGGGCCGGGCTGTCCGCCCTCGGCGCCCGTGCAGGCGGCCGAGTTCCTGCTCGAGCACATGGGGCGCACGGTGCGCGACCCGGTGGACCCGCGCGCGGTGGGCTCGCTCGACAGCGCCCTGCGCGCGCGGGTCAACGGCGAGATCTACCGCTTCGCGCGCGCGGAGACGCGGGACCGCTTCCGCGCCGACCCGGTGCGCTGGTGCGGCGTGCTGCGCGACCCGGTGAGCGGGCGCCGCTTCCTCCCCGACCGCTGGTCGCCGCGCCATGAGCACCACGACGGGCCCTATTTCTTCGTCAGCGACTCCACCCGGGCGGTGTTCCGCGCCGCGCCCGAACGGTACGCGATCCGCCGCGACTACTGACCGGCGCCGCGGTCGGCGGCCGGCCGTCCGCTCGCGTCTGCCCGATCGTCGGCATCGCCTTCTTCCTCCTGCCCTGGACGGCCCGCACCGCCGCCCGGCAGGTCCGGGATGATGCCCGGGCGCCCCTCTGCTACCATCGCCGCAAAGGAGGGCATCCCGATGGCCATGACCGCACGCTCGGCAAAGGTGAGCGAGTTGATCCGCAGGCTGGACCAGGCGGTCGCCACCGACGACGTGGACGGGCTCTGTCGCAACGTGAAGGCGGTGCTCGCCGACGTCGTCCAGAGCGGCGAGGCGTTCGTGGACGAGGCCTATCTGAAGCCGGCCGCCGACCGCTACGCGCGCCGGCTGCTCCACCGCGACCCGGCGGGGCGCTACAGCGTGGTCGTCATGGTGTGGGGCACCGACCAGGGCACGCCGCTCCACGACCACGCGGGCGTCTGGTGCGTCGAGTGCGTCTACCGCGGGCGGATCCGCGTCACCTCGTTCGACCTCGAGAGCGATGCCGACGCCGAACCGCTGCGCTTCACCCCCGAGTCGGTGGTGTTCGCCGGCGTCGGCGAGGCCGGGCACCTGATCCCGCCCTTCGAGTACCACATGATCGAGAACGCCGACCGCACGCCCTCGGTGACGCTCCACGTCTACGCGGGCGAGCTGACCTGGTGCAACGCGTTCCATCCGCTCGAGGGCGGCGGCTACCGCCGCGAGCGTCGCGCGCTGACCTACACCGACTAGCCGGCGGCCCGCCGGCCCCTGCCTCCCCGCCCGCGTCCCGTGGAGAGCCGCCGATGAGCGGGACCCCCGCCGGCCCGACCGCGCCCGCCGACGTCCTGCTGCGCGACATCCGGCGCTGGGACCTGCTCGCGCTCATGATCAACGCCACGATCGGCGCCGGCATCTTCGGCCTGCCCTCGCGCGTGTTCGCGCTGGTCGGGCCGTGGAGCCTGCCGGCGTTCGTCGCCTGCGCGGCGCTGGTCGCGATGGTGGTCGTGTGCTTCGCCGAGGTGTCGAGCCGCTTCGAGCGGACCGGCGGTCCCTACCTCTACGCCCGGGTCGCCTTCGGTCCGTGGGTCGGCTTCGGGATCGGCTGGCTGCAGTGGCTGGCGCGGCTCACGGCGTTCGCCGCCCTCTCCAACCTGCTCGCCTCGTACCTGGCGGTGTTCTGGCCGGGAGCCGCGACCGAGCCCGGCCGCGTCCTGGTGATCGTCGCCGTCACCGTGTCTCTGACCGCGATCAACCTCGCCGGCGTGCGGGTGATGGCGGTGGCCGGCAACCTGTTCACGGTCGGCAAGCTGATCCCCATCCTGGTGCTGCTCGTGTTCGGTCTCGCCGCGCTGGCGCCCGAGCGGCTCGCGCCCGGGCCGCCGCCGCCGCCGGCCGACTTCGCCAAGGCGATGCTGCTGCTGGTGTTCGCGTTCACCGGGTTCGAGATGGTGATGATCCCGGGCGGCGAGGTGCGCGACCCGCGCCGCAACCTGCCGTGGGCGATGCTGGGCGGCCTCGCGGTGGTGGCGGTGGTCTACGTGCTGCTCCAGGTCGTGTGCATGAGCGCGGTCCCCGGCCTCGCCGACTCCCCGCGACCGCTCACCGACGCGGCGGCGCGGGTGATCGGCCCGGCCGGCGCTGCGCTGGTCGGCGCCGGGGCGCTGGTCTCGATCACCGGGGCGCTCAGCGTCACGATGCTGACGGCGCCGCGCCTGCTGTTCGCGATGGCCGAGTGGGGCGAGTTGCCGCGCGAGCTGGGCGCCACCCACCCTCGCTTCCGCACGCCCTGGGTCGCCATCCTCGTCACCTCGGCCGCGATGCTGGCGCTCTCGCTCTTCAGCACCTTCATCGGCGCGTTGACGATCAGCACGGTGATCAAGCTGCTCAGCTACGTCGCCACCTGCCTGGCGCTGCCGCTGCTGCGGCGGCGCGGCGACGTCCCCGGGGCGACGTTCCGCGTCCCGGCCGGCGGCGGGGTCGCGCTCCTGGCGCTGATCGCCTGCGGCTGGCTGCTCACCACCGTCACCGGCCAGGAGGCGCGCGTCGTGGCGCTCGCCACCATGGCCGGGTTCACGCTGTTCGCGGCGCGGCGGGCGCTCGCCGCGGCGGGGGCCTGATGCGCGCGCTCGCCGCCGCGCTGCCCGGCCTGCTGCTGTGCGGCGCGCTGGCGAGCGCCGGTTTCTGGCTCGCCGGGCTGCCGTGGGTGCGCGACACCCTCCACCTGAGCGCGCTGCTGCTCGTGATCCTGCTCGGCATGGCGTGGAAGTCGCTCCTCCCCGAGCCCCCCGCGGCGCTGCCGGGCATCCGCATGGCGCAGCGGCCGGTGCTGCGCTGGGCGGTCGCCGGGCTCGGCTTCCGGCTCAGCCTCGGCGAACTGTGGGCGATCGGCGGCCCGGCACTGCTCGTGGTCGTGGTCTCGACGGCGGTGGCGCTGTTCGGCGGCTGGTGGATCGCCCGCCGGCTCGGGCTGCCCGAGAAGCTCGGCCTCCTGCTCGGCGTCGGCAGCGGCATCTGCGGCGCCTCGGCGGTGGTCGCCGCCGACACCGTGGTGCAGGGCGAGCGGCGCGACGCCGCGGTCTCGCTCGGCATCATCACGCTGCTCGGCACGGTCGGCATCGTCGCCTACCCGCTCGCCGCGCGCGCGCTCGGCATGCCGGAGTTCCTCTACGGCGTGTGGGCCGGCGCGAGCCTGCACGAGATGGCCCACGTCGTGGCGGCCGGGTTCGGCGTGAGCCCCGAAGCGGCGCGGGTGGCGACGGTGGTCAAGCTCGCCCGCATCAGCCTGCTCGCGCCGGTGGTGCTCTACCTCGGCTGGTCGCTGCGTCACCGCCATCTCGAGGCCGGCGCGGCGAAGGTCGCGCCGGTGCCCTGGTTCCTGGTGCTGTTCGTCGTCTTCGCCGGGGTGAATTCGCTCGGCGTCCTGCCCGCGGAGTGGATCGAGCGCATCCGTCGCGCCGACCTGTGGCTGCTGTGCGTGGGCATGGCCGGGGTCGGGCTCCAGACCGGCTTCTCCGATCTGCGCGCGGCCGGCGCGCGCGCGATCGTCGCCGGCGTCCTGATGTGGGCGCTGCTGGCGGCGGTCTCCTACGGTCTCGCGGTCTGGCTCCTCGCGTGATGGCGACGGCCGACCTGCTCACGCTGTGCGCGCTGGTGTTCGTCGCCGCGCTCCTCTACTCGATGGTCGGCCACGGCGGCGCCTCGGGCTACCTCGCGGCGATGGCGCTGGTCGGCGTCGCCCCGGCGGTGATGAAGCCCACCGCGCTCACCCTGAACGTGTTCGTGGCGACCGTGGGGACGATCCAGTTCGTGCGCGCCGGACGGTTCTCGTGGGGGCTGTTCTGGCCGTTCGCGCTCGGCTCGGTGCCGCTCGCGTTCCTCGGCGGCTCGCTCGCCCTGCCGGTGCCGGTCTACCGGCGGCTGCTCGGGCTGGTGCTGCTCTACGCCGCCTGGCGGCTGTTCCGGACGCCGCGCGACCCGGGCGACCCGCGCCCGCCCGCGCGTCCGCTCGCGGTCGCCTCGGGAGCCGGGATCGGCTTCCTCTCGGGGCTCACCGGCGTCGGCGGCGGCATCTTCCTCAGCCCGCTCCTGCTGCTCCTGCGCTGGGCGGACGTGCGCCGCACCGCCGCGGTCTCGGTCGCCTTCATCCTCGTCAACTCGGTCGCCGGCCTGCTCGGCCATGTCGCCGGCGTGCGCTCGCTGCCGCGCGAGATCGGCCTGCTCGCCGGCGTCGCGATGGCGGGCGGGCTGATCGGCTCCACGCTCGGCAGCCGCCGGCTGCCGAGCCCGGTGCTGCGGCGCCTGCTGGGCGTGGTCCTGGTGGTCGCGGCGGCCAAGCTCCTGCTCGCCTGAACGCGGCGCCGGCCGCGATCCCGCGGCGGTTTGACTGGCCCGGGCGATTTGCTAGCCTGCGACCGCTTCCCATGCCCCTGTCGCGCGGTATCCGGACCGGAGCGCTCGCGCATGTTCCCTGAACGACCCCGCAGGCACGCCGGTGACGGCACCGCACCCGCGCTGCCCGGCACCGGCACGCCGCCCGGCGCCTGGCGCGGCGCCGGCCATGCCGAGCGGTTCGGCGCCACCGACCGCACCGACCGCTGGTGGCTGGTCCCGCTGGTGCAGGCGCTGGGGCTGGTGCTGCTGATCGGCTACGCGAACTACGCCGCGATCCTCGGCGCCGCCCACTACCACTACGTCGGCGAGGGACGGCACTACCTGTCCCCCTTCTACTCCCCGTACCTGCACCCCGCGTGGCTGCCGGCCTGGCTCTCGCCGGCGCTCCTCATCCTCGTCTTCCCGCTCGGCTTCCGCACCACCTGCTACTACTACCGGAAGGCCTACTACCGCTCGTTCTTCCTCGACCCGATGGCCTGCGCGGTGGGCGAGCCGCGGGTGCGCGGCTACCAGGGCGAGGCGCGTTTCCCGTTCATCCTGCAGAACGTCCATCGCTACTTCCTCTACGCCGCGCTCGTGTTCCTCGTCATCCTGTGGTGGGACGTCCTCCAGGCGATGATCTTCCGCGACCCGGACGGCCGGCGCTTCATCGGCATCGGCGGCGGCACGCTGGCGATCCTCGCCTCGACCCTCACGCTCACCCTCTACACCTTCTCCTGCCACTCGCTGCGCCACCTGGTCGGCGGCAGGCTGGACTGCTTCTCCTGCGCGGTGGCGGGCGGCCCGCGGCGGAAGGCGTGGAGCTTCGTGTCCGTGCTGAACGAGCATCACATGGGCTGGGCGTGGCTGAGCCTGTTCGCGGTCTGCTTCGC